>JANMWS010000098.1:0-7778 GCA_031394125.1 Gemmatimonadales bacterium | reverse complement strand
CCGGGTGAACGCTCCGAGCAGGATTGCCAATCCTCCAAGCAACTCCACGACGATGACGATCGCCGCGCAGAGGAACGGCAGAGGCAAGCCGAGCTTGCCAATAATGTCCGCCGTCCCGCCGAGCCCAAATACGAAGAGCTTTTGCGCGCCGTGCATAAGGAACACGAGTCCAACCACGACCCGGAGTGGCAGCATCCCCCATTTGGCGAATCGAGCGCCGGTATGTCTCATCTATCTCTCCTGGATGGGATTGTGCCCGGGTCGGTCACCGAAGCGCAGACAGGCCGGTCAAAACGCCAGCCACAAATAGGCGAAGAGAGTATTGTTGTCCGTCGCCCTGCGACCGGCCGCGTCGTAGTCGGTCGATGCGCCATTGAACAGCGTGTAGGCAACGTACTGAAGTCCGAACCGCGTGTTCTGCCAGGGATTGATCGCTGCCTCTCCAATTACGCCCCTGGAGTTGGGGCTCCCAGTGCGACTGCCGGTAACCGATGCCGGAGCGAAGATCACAGCGTCGCTCGTGCCTGTAGTCTGGAAGTATCCCGCGGTCAGCGCGTAACGCAGGCTCGGCTCCAATGTAAGATTGGTCCGAAACGTCGAGAGCGTCTCATGCAGGTTTTCCGCTGCGGCCGGTACGGCAGCCTCGAAAGCGGAAAGAGTCTGACTCTCGTGAATGAACGCTGCTCGCCCAATCCACATGCCGATTTTGGCGCGATGCTCGATTTGCGCATCGATCGCCGCATCGGTGTAGTTGTTCGTCGGCCCAATCACCCCCGCCGGATAGATGCGCGCAGCGAATCCGTACGTTCCGATCATCCCGTAGGTGGAAGGCCACTCGTGCTGAAGCGCCACTCGCCAATACGGGATCACGCCCCTGGTTACGTTTGTAGCGGTCGCATCCAGTGGCCTCGTCGTTCCCTGTGGCGCGGATCTGTAGGCGCTTATCTCCGTGTAGAGCGTATTGTCGTACAAAGAGTAGGCGCCGAGCCCTGCTACCTGTTGTCCAAGGGCGCCGTCGATCAGTGTGCTCGCGGCAGGCGACGCAGCGACATCCGAGCTCATAAACGGGAAGGTCCACGCGGGCACCGTATTCCACACGTCCTGTACGCTCGGATTGTTGTTGAGCGTGAGCCCGACCAGCATGTCGCGGGTTGCCAGAGTGGTGTGTTTCGCCCAGCGCAAATCCACGTTGTCGATGCCGATCGCGGCATCTGCCGCCGCGTAAGTGAACTGGCTGAATATCCCGACATGCGGAGTGATTTGCCCAGCGAGGAAAAGACTGAGCTGCTGCGGAAAGCTCACGCTTCCGTTCTGCGCCCCCGGTTGCGCTCGCGCAGTTTGCGTCAGCCCTGTCACGACCATTGCGGCCAGAGGCGGAATCGGAGACAGCGTGAGTGACTTCGTGGCAGTTGTATCGCCCGGTTGACCAATCGTCGACAGCGAGGTGAGCGTGTAGCCATTGAGCTTGAACATCCGCCCGAACGGGGTGAGCTGCGGAAACTGATAGTGGCAGGCGCTGCACGCCAACCCGGTTTGCCGGGAAAAGCTCGGGACGAAAAGCGTGGCGAGAGCCGCATAGAGAGAAGCCGGTGCAACGGTGTTATGAGCGCGAACGCCGAGGACGGATTCTGCACGAGTGGCCGCGTTTGTCGGCCTGGGTTGTCGAACCGAGCCGATTGGAAGGGCTGCCGACGCGCTGGAGAAGAGACACAACGCGAACAGAGAGGAGGCGACGCGGGCTTTGGACCCCGTGCGAACCTTACGAATGCTCATGAGCGCTCCGTGTACGGAGGACGACTTGACTCGCTTAGCGCATTCGCGCTCGGCACGTGAACATAACGCGGGCACAACTCGTTTCCTGTAAGGCAAACCCTGATCTTGTACGGCCGCAGACAAATGCGAATCGAAGCGGTGTCAGCGCGCCAGTGTGAGCTGCCGGTACCTCCTTACGACCTTATCAGGTCCACCTGAACGAGCTGCGAGCGCGCCAGTATTCGCCGGAGGCGATCGTTACCGAACGAAGCTGTTCCTCCAGCGCGGCATCATAGGCAACCGTGAGAGCGGCGATATTCGACTGGATCTGCTCGACCGTCGCTGCCCCGGTCAATACGACATCGGCCCATGGACGCGCGAGCGCCGCACCGAGCGCAAGCATCTCGACGGTTGTGCCTCGACCCTCGGCTAGCTCGCGAATTCGCGCAACGGCCGGAAACACCACCTCATCTTGATTTCCATGAGTCAAGCGACCGTTGGCGAGAGACTCTTTCACGACCACCTTCATCCCCGCGCTGTGGGCATCCTGGAGCGCCGACTCTGCGCCTCGCTCGAGAAGGTTCCAGGTCGCCTGCACCGAATCGAAGACCCGTTCGCCATCGCGCCGCACTTCGAGAGAGCGTCGAATGGCGACGTCCTGCCCTGCCCCGCTGACACTCAGTCCAGGCCTAATGCCTCTCTCGCGTAATCGCGCAATCGCATCAATGAGTGCGTCGTTTTCCAGGGTTGTACTCTCGGCGGTCACCGAGTGGATCTGATAGAGCGATAGATATCGCCCCAGCCGTTCAACGCTTTCGGCCAGCTGGCGTTTGAACGCTGCCAGGGAGTGATCCTTGACCTCGTGCTGCGTGGCGCTCGTCGACCAGCCTGCCGTGTAGGTATATCCCCACTTCGACGCTACCATGATCTGGCCTGGCTCGATCGCTCGCTCTTGCAGCCATGACGCGAGAAAATCTTCTGCTCGGCCGTACGAGCGCGCTGCATCGATGTAGCGGACTCCGGCGTCGAAGGCGGCATCCAGAACGGCGTGAGCGCGCGCTTCCAAGATCGGCGGGTCGTAACGTCCGCCCAGATCGCTTGCATGATTCAACGTCACGTATCCCGGCCGCCCAAGCGCGGCAAGCCCGAGCCCTAGTCGCGCAAGCATTAGGTCGAAAGCTAGTGCACGGGCGAAAAAAAAACGCGCCCTCTCGAGCGCGTTTCCCAATCATGTATCGTCGGGCTAGGGAATAGTCGTTCCCTGTGTCGCCCACACCTGCCAGCGCCCGTCGCGCTTGATGTAGGTATCGGTAAAGCGCACTCGGCGATCAAACGCCTTTCCTTGCGCATCGCTTCCCATCTCGTGGTTGATGCCGGTAACGATCGCGTTGTTGCCTTCGACTCGAATGTTCAGATCGGAAAGATCGAGAGACTTGAAGGCAGTCTTGTCCGTCCCAGCGTCGGCGACCGCCTGTGCTTTGGTCATGATCCCGCCGGTGCGACTGCTAACGTCGCTCGCATCGAACGCATAGTTGCGTTCGAACCACGCGCGATTGTGCGTGAGCGCAGCGTCGTTCCACTCGCGCTCCATATAGGCCAGCACGCCCGCATCGTCGAGAGGGCCGCCCGCGTTTGACACCGCCTGCCAACGCCCGTTCCGCTTCTCGAGGAAATGTACGCTGCGATTATAAAAAGTCTGATCCTTTCCGTCGACGCGCGCCGTGACGGTGGTACGGTGAGTTATGGTCGCCGTGTTTGGAGTGCAGGAGTAGCTATAAGACCCGTACTCGACTCGTGGAGCATCCGCGGGGTTAGCGCGATTCTGATCCGCGGCGCGCGCCGAGGCTTCGATCGCCGCTGTTTTCCCCTGCGTTCCGGTGGCTATGAATCCCTGATAATCGTCCGCGAAGAACGTCGCCATCGCCGCCTTGTCACCGCGAGTGGTCGCGTCGCCCCACGCGTGGTCGAGCGTTTCGAGCGCTTTCTTTTCCGCATCGGTGCACTGAGCGAAAGCGGGTGCCGCGGCAAAAAGAATCAGGGCCGCTGCAACAAATCCTTTCATACTGCCTCTTTGAATCGGGTAGGCCTACAGATCACCCGTGAGGAATAGCCCTGATCAGCGCCCGAGGATAGGCGCGGGGTGAGGTGACGGTGGTAGCGTCTCCTGAGAGGGGCTGCCGCTCGCAAGATGGTCCTCCCCGAGCGTCACGAGCTCTTGCCACCAGGCTCACATCATCCGCATTGTTTGCCCCTATGATTACTCCGGCGCTCCGACTCACCCTCCTCGGCGCGACAGCCTTTGCAGGTGTCCTGGGCGCGCGTCGCAACTCACATCCTCGCGTGACGATCGAGACCGGCACCGTCGAAGGAGTCGTCGATTCTTCCACTCGCGTGATTGTGTTTCGCGGCATCCCGTATGCTGCGCCCCCGGTGGGGAGGCTTCGTTGGAGACCCCCCCAACCAACTAAGCCTTGGCGTGGAGTCCGAGGTGCGAGGCAGCTCGGCCACAACTGCATCCAGCACCAGCCGTACGGCGATATCGATCCGTTCACTGCCGGCGTCTCTGAGGACTGCCTTTATCTCAACGTCTGGACGAGCTCGTTGGACAAGCGCGCATCACGACTTCCCGTGATGGTGTGGATTCACGGCGGCGGATTCTGGGCCGGATTCGGCGGCGAAGAACGCCACAATGGTGCGCGGCTCGCGCAAAAGGGCGCGGTCGTTGTCACGCTCAACTATCGGCTCGGAGCCTTTGGCTTTCTCGCGCATCCTGCCTTCGCTGCTGAATCACCGCACCACGCCGCCGGCAACTACGGACTCCTCGATCAGATCGCCGCATTGCAGTGGGTGAAGCGCAACATCGCGCGCTTCGGCGGCGATCCGTCGCGCGTCACGATCTTCGGCGAATCGGCTGGCGGAATGAGCGTCGGCTCGCTGATCGTATCACCATTGGCGAAAGGACTTTTTCAGCGGGCGATTCTGGAGAGCGGGACTGGCATCAGCATCGGCATCGTCTCGCGAGACACTGCGCGAGTCGTTGCGTTGAAGTTCGCTGAGTCGTTACGCGTGGGCGGAGTCAACGCGGCAGCCGCGGCGCGCCTTCGCGCTCTCAGTGCGGAGACGATCCTCGCCGGCTCGCTTCATGTCTCCCCACCGGGTCAGGCGGCGTTCTCGCCCGTCGTCGATGGGTGGGTGCTGCCGCATCCCGTCGACTCCGCGTTGCTCCACGGCCCGGCGAATCTAGTCCCTGTCATCGCCGGCACCAATCGTGACGAGGGCGACGAGTGGATGGGCGCGCCAACGCGCAGTTTTGCGCGTCTCATTTCCGCACGCGGAGCTCCTACTTACGTGTACATGTTCTCGCGCGTCGGCGAAGACAGCGCGAACCGCGCACGCGGCGCCTACCACAGCGCGGAGATCACATTCGTCTTTGGACGACGGCATCCACTGCAGCCGAGCGCGGGTACGGCGCCTTACGACTCGGCGGTGGCCGAGGCGATGAGCGACTACTGGGTGTCGTTCGCCACGACCGGTGACCCAAACAGCGGACCAAGCGCCGGCAGGTGGCCGCGTTGGCCGCGCTACGAATCCGCGACAGATGCGCTACTCGAGATTGGACCCGAGATCAAACCGCGCACGTTGGTAAAGCGCGCAGTTTACGACTCGATCGATGCTGTCGCTCGCTCGCACGGAGAGCTTCGTCCCCGATAGACGGAGCGTCCGCCCGTGGAGTCTGAAAAGTGCTCCCACGCGAGGCCCCGTGGCAGCTTGGCTGAATCAGTCGCATCTCATGTGCGCGGACAATGGTTATGTAGCCGTGCGCTCGCGTGAAGCGTTTGCCGCACTTCTATTTGTCGATACGGTCCGTCCTGCCGATCATCTGAGCGGAAAATAGCTCGATCGCCCACCTGCCCACGCGCTGGGGTCGTTAGTCTATCAGGGACGTGGCCTCTCTAAATCCGTCTGCCGCGCATTCCAAACGGCTCTCAATGCATTCCACATTGCGTGTTCGAAGGACACCCGAAGTCCGTTTTCGCCTGTCGCTGCTGATCGGCTCTATTGTCGCGGCAACATTGTCCGCACAGTCGCCACCCTCGGCAGCGCCCAGAGAAAACGCGAATGCACTCAATAAGGCGGCCTTTGCTGCCGGAGAGCGTCTCTCATACGACGCGAGCTTCGGGCATCTGCACGTAGGACACGGGACGATGCTGCTCTCTGGGACTGACACGGTGCGTGGCCATACCGCGTGGCGCGCCATATTCACGCTTTCCGGCGGTACCTTCTTCTTCCACGTTCGCGATAGCACGGTAAGCTGGTTCGATACCGCGACTCTGTCTTCACTCCGCTTCGTGCAGCACATACGCGAGGGACGCTATCATGCCGACAGGAACTACGAGATCTATCCCGAGCGTGGCACCTATGTGCGCCTCGATCGGCCCGAGGTCAAGTCGGTACACGCGCCCCTCGACGACGCTTCATTTCTCTATTTCCTGCGGACCGTTCCGCTGGAAGTCGGTCACACCTACCAGTTCGATCGCTACTTCCAGCCCGAAGGAAATCCCATCGTCATTCGCGTGCTGCGTCGGGAGCAGGTGACGGTTCCGGCGGGAACGTTCAACGCGATCGTCGTCCAGCCTGAGTTCAAGACTCCCGGGATCTTTTCACAGAAAGGACACGCCGAAGTGTGGCTCGCCGACGACAGCACGCACATGATGCTGATGTTGAAATCGGGGCTGTCTTTCGGCTCACTGAATCTCTATCTCACGAAGTATTCGCTCGGAACCTCACGGTAACACGGCCATTGCCGCTGCATCGCGGGCCGCGAATGATCGCTTACTGGCCGTGAGATCGGCTGCCGAGCTCCAGTGGTATAGACCAGGACAGGCCTGCGCCGTGACTTGCGAGGGGCGCGATTGATGTCGAGCGTAGCAACTCGGTTAGCCCGGCAGGGAGGTCGCGTGTCCGTGCGGCTGATGGCTGACGTTTGGTGTGCGTTCGAGCAATTACGGTGAGCCCACTCCACGTTCCAATTGCCGCTGCCAGAGGAAGATCGCTGGCCCAGTGAACGTTCTGATACATCCGAGCGAACCCAACAAGTCCCGCACCGCCGTATGCGATGGGACCTACGATGTGCGCCAGCCCCGGGTGCCATCGATCGACTTCGCCCGTGATCACCGCCGCCGCCGCGAAACTCGCGGCGGCATGACCCGAGGGAAACGACACGAATGGCCCGTTACCATGATGAAAGCCGCGAAAGAACTGAAAGTCGTCCGGATTGTTCACGTTCACGTTCGGCAGCGCCCGGCCGAAGAACCCCTTTCCGAGCCCGGTGAAGCTCGCCGCCAGTATAACCGCCTCTGTCATGTGGAGACCGGCGTCTGCCAGTCGCGGCATTCCTGACAGGCGGCCCGCAACGAAAAGACTCGCGCCCATGAGGAACGGACCTGGCCCGCCGAGAAATGCGAGCTGGCGTGCGGTGTGTTGCAGATCGTCGCTGCTCTGAAATCGCTGCTCCTGCAGCCCCCTTGCAGTCCGTCCGTCGAGAGGAGCTACGGCCACCGTTGCAAGAACGGCAAGCGCGGCGGCCACGGCGTCACCCTTCGTCAGCCATGGACGGGTCGTGACCAGGCTGTCGTTTTGAGAGTTCTGGGCGCCGGCGCAAGGAGCGACGACTCCGGCGGCGATTGCCGAATTGGCGGCAATGAGCAGGCGGAACAGCGAGCGGGAATTCACTTCCTGGAAATAGACCGCACGCCTGCCATCGCTGCAAGGAAGAACATCACCTTACACGATCATGACAAACAACCGCCGTCTGGCGGCAGCATCTTCATCCCGCCAACATCTGTTTTCGGCGCCGAGCGGTCGAATAATGCGAGGGCAACCGCGTCAATAGATGTATCCAACGCCTCCAGGGCGACAGCCATATGGTATACAATGTCCGCCGCTTCTTCGACAGCACGATCTTCATCAGCATCAGCGCACGCAGTGACGAATTCGGCGGCCTCCTCCCCAATCTTCTTCAGTCG
>JANMWS010000075.1:0-23608 GCA_031394125.1 Gemmatimonadales bacterium | reverse complement strand
CGAACGGCGCCGTATCGACAGGGAGGATGGTTGCGACGAGGTTCGGCGTGTTCGGGTTGAACACGGTCTTCTTCAGCGCCCGCGGATTGTCGATCGTCCAGACTGTGTAGTCGCCCTTCTCGAAGTTGGTGTACGCGAGTCGGTCCGCGGTCTGCGCCCAGCTTATCGCCGGGCTGTACTCCGTGATCGCCGAGACTCCGCCCAGCACGTTCGTGAGCTGGTAGTGCTGGCGGTCCGTGAAGTCGAACAGGAAAATGTTTGGAATTCCGGTGCGATCGGAGATGAACGCAACCTGCCGGCCGTCAGGCGACCACGCCGGGTTGAGGTTCATTCCGCCCTGACCCGGGAGCAGTTCGATCGCCCCCGACTGAAGATCCATTACAGCGATGCGCCACTTGGAGAACTTGAGGATCGCCAGATTGGTTTCAGGGCTTCGATCCGTCGCGAAGGCAAGCTTGGTCCCGTCGGGCGACCACGCCGGCTGCAGGTCGCCGTACTCGTCGTTCGTGAGCTGGCGAAGATTCTTTCCGTCCGAGTCGACGATAAAGAGATCGGTGATCCCACCGTGCGTCCCGCTGAAGGCGATCTGCCTGTCGTTTGGCGACCACGTCGGGCTCCAGATCGCGTCGATGGACGGCAGATCGATGCGCCGCTTCACCGACGCGCTGGCGACGTCCATCAGATAGAGCACGTCCTTTCCTTCGCGGTACGCCGTGAAGGCGAGCATCCGACCGTCGTTGGAGAAGGAGCTCTGCGAGTAAAGAAGTCGTAGCTCCTCGAAATTCGGATTGGTGGTGCTTTCAACCAGACGCTTGATGCGCTTGCCCGTGCGGGCGTCAGCGAGCCAGAGGTCGATGAACAGCTCGCCGCGCTTCTGATTTCCATTGGAAAGGAAAGCGATGCGATTTCCGTCCTTGGAGAGTGACGGCGCCAGGAATATCTGACCTCCGCTCTTCTTCTCGGTCAGAAGTGGCAGGGAAAAGGAGCGCGGCCTATCGAGGATCGCCGCCTGTGGCAGGTACTTGGCATTTATTGCTTCACGCCAGTCGTCGCTCAGCTCGTGCAGCGTGAGTCCCAATTGGCGCTGAATCGCGCGAGCGACTCCGAGCGTCGTCGTGTTCTGAATGATCTCTCCAATCGCCGCATCGCCCCAACGCTGTCCGATGTACTCCCACAGCGACTCTCCGTACCGGTACGGGAAGTATTTGTCCGGGCGCTCCGTCATCTGCTCGATGGTCGGGACGTTTCCATTCACCGCCGCGTCCCGGAGCCATGACGCAGTCAGCACGTGACCCGGCCCAATCGACAGATACTCTGCCTGGCCCTCCATGAACCACAGCGGCGGGTCAATCTGGGCCAGCGTCTGCATGTTCGCCCCGGCCTTTCCGCGCGAGAAGATGTCGAACTGGAACATGTGCACCATCTCGTGCGTGAGAACGTGCTCGAAGCTGCCGAGATCTCCGGTGAGCGGGAGCACCAGGCGGTCGCGCGAGGGCTCGGTGAATCCGCCGGTTCCTTCTCCCGGATCTCCGCCGACATTGTTCTGACCAAAATCAGCGCGGTTCGAAAAAAGGATGACCGGCTTCTTTTCACGGAACTGGTGGTCGAGCACTCGGGAGAGTCTCGCGTACGCCCGCTCGGCCATCCGGGCGGCCGCCATCGCGCCTTCCTTCTCTTCCGGATAGTAGTGAACGAGGAAGTGCTCGGTCTCGAGCACACGCCAGTTGAAGTGCTTGTACTGCACCTGATTCAACCCGAAATACTGCTGTGCGTCGAGGCGAGTCGCGCACAGTAGGACCGCCGCAATGGCGAGCATCCTTGCCGCTTTCATCTGTGTTACTCCGGTGACTCCAGCGCGACGACCTCCGCATCGCTCCAGAGTCTTTCGATCTGGTAGAACGAGCGAAGCGTCGGGTGGAATATGTGGACTACAAAATCGAAGAAATCGAGCAGCACCCAGCGGCCCTGTTGCAATCCTTCAGTGTGATGCACGCTCAGCCCTGCTTGTTTCATCTCGGATATCACGTGCTCGCCGATCGATCTCACGTGGGTGTCCGAGGTCCCGCTCGCGATGACGAAGTAGTCCGTCATGTCTGTAACGCCTGCCAGGTTCAGCACTACGACGTCGTTGGCCCTCATGTCCAGGCATAACTGGGCGGCGCGCTGAACTCGTTGAGCGCCTTCGCGGGCGGATATAGAAGGGACGGATGTCGCCATGCGGTTCAGTGAAGGTTCATGACCGGCGCTTCGCGCCGAATCTGTGTATGTAGCTTATCTGGTGCGCGAAAGTTCCGTGAGGGGTTCATTTCGCATTTCGCACGCCAAGTGGCGGACGCGAAAAGACCTGGCCCCGCTGGATGGCGAACCAGGTCTGCCGTAGCGGAGCTGATTACTGCTTGATGACCCAGACTTTGATCTCTGGATGGACGTCGGCGTGCAGCCGGATCTGTACGCGATAAACCCCGAGAGCTCGGATCGGCTCGTGCAGCTCGATCTGCCTTTTCTCGACGTGAAAACCCTGGGCTTCCAGCTGGTGGGCGATGTCCGACGAGGTAACGGAGCCGAAGAGCTTGCCTTCCTCGCCGACTCGGGCAGAGAAAGTAAGCGAGACCTGTTCAAGCTTGGTCGCCAGTTCTGAGGCCGACCCGCGACGTTGCTCTTCCGCCTGATCGAGACGCTGTTTCTCTTGCTCGATGCGCTTCCGATTGCCCGCTGTCGCCTCGTACGCGAATCCCCGCGGCAGGAGATAATTCCGCGCGAAACCAGCGGAAACCTTTACGATGTCTCCGGGGTGCCCGAGCTGTTCTACTGCCTGTCTGAGTATGACTTCCATTGGGAATATTCCTTCAGTGATCGTTGAGAGCCGGGTAATTCTAGCACATACCCGGAGTGAATCGTACGGTCAGCTCGCTTTCGCGCGTCGACGGAGATCGAGCCAGGTATCTCCCAGCCCCAGTGCGAGCGCCATAACTCCAAGCATCACACCGAATGGCGGGATGAGACTCAAGATCCCGAGGACCAGATAGCGCCCCTTGGTGATCCAGGCGAGAACTCCCAGGCCGCGGAGGAGGTACAGCACCCCGAAGAACGCCAACAAATTGAATCCCGCGTTTCTGCCATCGGCAAAAGTCGGCAGCAGGCACAGTGTCGCCCCCACCGCGACGCCCCAAACCAACTGGTCGTTGAAGCGGAACTCCGTCAGCGGGCTGAGCGGCGGACCGATCTTGACCGGTGTGAGCCGCTGGTAGATTCCCCAGGCCAACGCAAGAGCGGCCAGAGACTCGAGTGCCAGGAGCGCCGGAAGCAGCCCCGCGGCGTGCTCGGGAAGCGCCCGTATTACCGCCTCGTTCTCGTCTTGCATTGCATCGAGCCAGGGAGCCTTGGCTGCCAGCTCCCTCCATTGCGGAGTATCCCGGCCCGCCTCGATCCTCTCGATGGAGGCGCCCGCCCGCCTGTTGAACTCGGACTCTGCCGCGTGCTGGAACCTCGCGATTCCGCTCGGCGATGAAAGGGCGATCATGAACCCGACAGCGGTGGCGATGCCCACCGCCGAAAGGGCGCGGACGAAGAAAGGAAGCGCTGCGTTCCACAGACTGACGAGACCGAAGCTCGCGGCGAGAAGGATGGCCCAGCCGCGCGCCATCTGGTCGTACGGAGTTCCGGGAGAGCCTGCCGGCTGAAGAAGAATCCACCCAGCGAATACCAGCCAGACAATTGCAAGCGCCGCTCGTGCGCCGACTTTCCAGCCAACGATTGCACACGCCGCCACGGCGGGTACCAGCAGAACGAGAGTCTGGTCAATCGGGAATACTTCATTGAGTGGCGGGCCGAGTGGCAGGAGCAGGAGCGCGACCAGCCCCCAGAGGAGCGGCCACCACGATTGCTTCTTCGTTGGCGTCGTGGTGGCCGCGGCCATCTACGCCTGGTGACCGCGAATGTACGGGATGAGGGCCAGGAATCTCGCTCTCTTGATTGCCGTCGAGAGCTGGCGCTGGTGGCGCGCGCACGATCCGCTCAATCTCGAGGGAAGAATCTTCCCCTGATCGGTGATGAAGCGTCCGAGGGTGCGATCGTCCTTGTAGTCAACCCAGCGGACTCGGCTCTCGCAGAATGGGCAGCTCTTTTGTGGTCGTCTCATTGATTAATCCTCGTCGTCGTCATCGTCGTCACGGCGCGTCGCGGCGGCCAGCTCTTCCTCGGACTGAGGCGGGGCGCCGACTTCGTGCTCGTGCAGCGTGATGAGGTAGCGGATGACGCCGTCGTCGAGCTTGAGCGCGCGCTCGTACTCGGGCAGGGTGGTGGGCTCGGTCGAGAACTTCGAAACGACGTAGTAGCCGTTCTCGCGGGGGCCGATCGAGTAGGCGAGCTGACGCCGTCCCCAATGCGCGACTTCCGGCTGCTCAGTGGCGCCGAGCATTCCGTGGAAGCGACTGATTTTTTCGTTGATGGCGGCGTCTTCGAGGGTAGAGTCGAAGATATAGACCGCCTCGTATGTGCGAGGCACTAGGCAATCCTCCTTTTGGTCAGCAATCCGCCCCCCATCTGGTTGCCGTAGTGGGAGGAAGGTGTGAAGGCCGCATTTGCGGCCGTTGTGAGAGAGCGAAAGGTACCCGGACGACGCCTACGAATCAACCGCTTGGGGCGGACCTAACGCCCACCCGCCGGTACCGACTGCTCGCCGTCACAGCGCGGTCGTTCGCGAGGGTGGGCTGGCCGTTTCTGGGCCTCGCTCTAGCTTAGACTTTGCGCCTTCCTGGAGGTTACATGCGCAGAACAGTAAGCACGCTAGCTCTCGGTTTGATTGCAGCGATTGGTGTGGGTGCCGTTGCGACGAGCTGCGGATCTGACACTACCGCTCCGGCAAAAAAGACGTGGGTCGCCAACCTCAACGCGGCGGCGGAGGGAGCCGGTCGTACTTCGCCGGGCAGCGGCGTCTTCACCTTCGTGGACAACGGAACCGTGATCGACTGGACGCTGACGCTTACCAACATCACCAACGTCACGGCCTCGCACATCCATCTTGGGCCCGCGACCGCGGTTGGCACGACAGCGGGACCAGTAATCATCAATCTGTTCCTTCCCAACCGCCCGCCCGAGACAGGAACGCTCAATGGGGTGGTCGCGAATGGCACAATCACGAGCGCGAACAACGCCAGCGTCTCGCTCGATTCCCTGAGGGTGTTGTTCAACAACAGCAACGCCTACGCGAACGTGCACACCACGGCGAATCCTTCCGGTGAGATTCGCGACCAGGTCCACCCAAGCAACTAGGTTCGGCCTGGCATTCCCTAGACGTTGAACCGGAAAAGGAGTACGTCCCCGTCCTGGACGACGTACTCCTTGCCTTCGGACCTTACCACACCCTTCTCGCGCGCGCCTTTCCACCCCTCGTTGCCGACGAAGGAGTCATAGGAAACCGTCTCGGCGCGGATGAATCCGCGCTCGAAATCGGTGTGGATCACAGCCGCCGCCTTTGGCGCCGTGTCGCCCCGATGTATCGTCCACGCGCGCACTTCCTGCTCGCCGGCGGTGAAGTAGGTCTCGAGACCTAGCAACTTGTACCCCGCTTGAATGAGCCGGTCGAGACCCGCGGATTCGAGACCGAGTGAGGAAAGAAAGTCAGCACGATCTTCCGGGGGCAGCTCCGCCAGCTCGGCTTCGATCTTGGCGGAGAAGGGAACTACTTCGGCCCGTTCGCCGCTCTTCTTCACCGCTTCGCGAAGCGCTCGCAGATGCGGCCCCTCTTCTCCAGACAGCTCCGCGTCGCTGACGTTGGCGGCATAGAGTACCGGCTTCACCGTAAGAAGCGACAAAGGCGCGAGCACAGCCTTCTCGTCCACGGAGAGCCGCGCTTCCCACAGGCCTCTGCCGTCCTTTAGAAAACCGTACGCCTTCTCCAGCGCGGGCAGCTCCGCGAGCGCTTCCTTGTCCCCGGTTCGAGCCGACCGGCGCGTCTTGTCGATGCGCTTTTCCAGCGAGGCGAGATCGGCGATCGCCAGCTCGAACTCGATCACTTCGCGATCGCGCACGGGATCGATTGCACCCATGACGTGAGTCACGTCCGGATCCTCGAAGCAGCGGACGACGTGAACGATGGCGTCCGTCTCCCGGATGTTCGAGAGAAACTTGTTGCCGAGCCCCTCGCCTTCAGCCGCCCCCTTGACGAGACCGGCGATGTCCACGAACTGCACGACTGCGGGAACAGTCTTCTTCGGCTGCACTATTCTGGCGAGCTCGCCAAGGCGCGTGTCCGGCACCTCGACCATGCCGACGTTCGGCTCGACCGTGCAGAACGGATAGTTGGCCGCTTCTGCTTTGGCGGCGGTGAGCGCGTTGAACAGGGTCGACTTCCCGACGTTGGGGAGGCCGACGATACCAAGCTTTAGCATTTGTGCACAAGTATAGTTGGTGAACTGCAACTGAACGGGTGCGAGTTGTCAGTGGCATTGCTGCAAGTTCCCAGTTCACGACGCCGGGACGTCACTCGCTGGAATTACGGCACAGGCCTTTGCTTGTACCCGAAATGGCGCCAATAGCGTCCCGACGTAGTGAACTCGTAACTGTCAGCTAAGCTACTGACAACTCGCACCCGTTCAGTTGCTTTTTAGTCGTCTGACGTGGGCGTCCGGTTGTGCAGGTTCATCGCCTTCTCGACGCCATCGGCGATCCATGTCTCAGCGGTCGCGGTGAGCGGGGGCAGCAGCGCCAGAACATCCTCGCGCTCGTCGCGCGCGAATGGCGCGAGCACGAAGTCCGCCAGATCTCCGTAAACGCCTTTCCGCTCCTCGCTAGGCCCGACACCGATCCGTAGTCGCGGGTATTCCTGATTGCCAAGCGCCTGCTCTAGGCTCTTGAGACCATTGTGGCCGCCGGCGCTGCCGCGCGCACGAATCCGAAACCGTCCGACGGGTATCTGCACTTCATCGACGACAACGAGCAGATCCTTCGCCGCGCTCCAGAACGGGCGGCGCGCGTAATTCTTCAGAGCCTGCCCGCTGAGGTTCATGTACGTCTGCGGCTTGACGAGTTTGACCTTGACGCCGGCGACGACGCCGCTGGAGGCGTGGGAAACTCCATCTTTCGTCCAGCCATCAAAATGCCAAACGTCGGCGAGGTGGTCGATCAACCACCAGCCGACGTTGTGCCGTGTCGCCGCGTACTCTCGGCCCGGATTGCCGAGGCCGAGTATGACTTTCAACGTTTATCCAATAGCGGAGGCCAATCGCCGTATATGAAAGTGAAGTCGTATCACTTCTTGCCGGACGAGTCGCCGCCCTTCTTGCCAGACGACTCCTCGCCGCCCTCACCGTCTTCCTCGTCACCGAGGCCCTTCCCGATGACTTCGGGCTCGGTAGCAACACCTTCTGCGCCTTCCACAGCCTCGACCGCGGCCGTCTCTTCGATCACCGCGCGCGGAGCGGCGACTACCACCACCGAGGTCTCGGGATCGTCGAGGACTTTGACGCCCTCTGGCACCTTCAGATCGCTGATGTGCACCGAGTCGCCGATCACCAGGCTGGTGACGTCGAACTCGATGTGGTCAGGGATGCTGGATGGGTCGACTTCGATTTCGATTTCACGCAGAGTCTGATCGAGAACTCCGCCGCCAAGGCGGACCCCCTCGGGAATTCCCTGAAGCATGATCGGGATGCTGACCGTCACCTTCTCTCCGGCGACCAGCGCCTGGAAATCGACGTGAAGGATCTGGCGCCTGATCGGGTGACGCTGGATCTCGCGAATCAGCGTCTTCGAAGTCGCGCCACCGACGGTGACCTCGATGACGGTGCTCTCCGCCTGAATGTGGCCGAGCATCTTGTCGAGATCGCGCGCGTTGAGTGAAAGAGCCTGCGGCTCCCGGCCGTGACCGTAGATCACAGCTGGAATCTCGCCCTTGCTGCGAAGTGTGCGTGCCGCGCCCTTTCCGACACCGTCGCGAGGGGTAGCGTTGAATGAAACTATTGCCATGACTATTTCTTCCCTATGGGCGCGGACAACCTGTCGAACGCCCATTCGATAAAGTCCAAAACTGCTGCCGCGAACTCTTTCGCGACTTTCTCGATCATTCCAGCCATCTGAACCTCTACTGCTCGAACAGTGAGCTCACCGACTGCTCGCTGTGAATGTAGCGAATCGCCTTCGACAGCAGCTCGCCGACCGACAACACGTGCAAAGTCGAGAATCTTTTCTCCGGCGGAATCATGACGGTATCGGTCACCGTAACTTCCTTGATCGGAGCCTTGCTCAACCTTTCGACTGCCGGCCCAGACATCAGAGCGTGTGTGGCACAAACGTACACGTCGCGCGCGCCCAGCTCCTTCAAAGCAATTGCCGCTTCGGATACCGTGCCCGCGGTGTCGATCATGTCGTCCGCGAGCAAGCAATCCCTTCCTTCCACTTCACCGACGACGTTGACGACTTCCGAAACGTTCGGCTTCGGCCGCCTCTTGTCGATGATCGCCAGCGAGCCGTTCAATCTTTTTGCGAAACCTCGGGCCATCTTCGCCGAGCCTACGTCCGGCGCTACCACAACGAGGTCATGCAAATTCTTCTTTCTGTAATGCGAAACAAAAACAGGCGCCGCGTACAGGTGATCCACCGGAACATCGAAGAACCCCTGCAGCTGGTGCTGATGAAAATCGATTCCCAGAACGCGGTTTGCGCCTGCCACCGTGATCATGTTCGCCAGCAGCTTCGCCCCAATCGCCACCCGCGGCTGGTCCTTTCGGTCCTGCCTCGAGTATCCGTAGTAGGGCATCACGCACGTTATCCGTGCCGCTGATGCCCTGCGCGCGGCGTCGATCAGGAGCAGAAGCTCCATGATGTTGTCGGCCGGCGGATTTGTCGGCTGCACGATGAAGACGTCGTTCCCTCTGACGTTCTCGTCGATGCGGACGAAGATTTCGCCGTCGGCAAAGCGGGTGACCGTCCTCTTGCAGAACGGCACATCCAGCGTCTGCGCGATCTCAGCGCACAGATCCGGATTTCCGGGCCCAGCGATGAGCTTGAAGCCATGAGCGGGTACGGATAATCCGTCCATGCAGCCTTACAAGTTAAGTGGGCAAAGGAGTCAGATCAATTGCCCCTGGTGGATTCGAACCACCATTACCGGATCCAAAGACCGATGTCCTGCCATTGGACGAAGGGGCAGCGGGAACGGAAAGCTAGTCCAGAAGCTCCACGGGGACAACGCTCTCGGCGGTCCGAGTAATAATGCGTTTCGTGCCTTCGGGAATCTCGAGCGCCGGAACCTCGGCTTGTGAATCGAGCGATTTCGGATCAACGCCGGAGACTTTGAACATCGTCGATCCCGAGCCGCTCATTCTGTAGAAGAGGCCGCCGCGCTCCCCTCGCGTAAGAAGGGCATCGATCTCCTTGTGCCGCCGCCTCATCACCGGCTCGAAGTCGTTGACGGAGTTTCTCGCGGCCGAAGCCCAGTCGCGAAACATCTCCGTCGTCAGCTTCGGGCCTGCGCCGGTGTAAGGACCGCGCTCCTCATCTAGCAGAGCGTATGCTTCGCCCGTGTCGATGCCAAAGGGCGGCAGGAACAGCGTGACATCCCTGGACGGAAGCGGCTTCAGTCGCAGGAGTCTCTCGCCGCGCCCCCAGGAAAGCGCCATTACATAGTCGCTCGCAAGGAAAGGGGTGTCCGAGCCGACTCGGCCGGCCAGCTCCAGAAGCCTTTCGTCGGACAGCGGTTTGCTGGAGAGCGTGTTCAGGATCTGCAGCACGGCTGCCGCGTCCGCGCTTCCTCCTCCGAGGCCACCGCCGATGGGAACGTTCTTCACGATCTCGATCTCGAACCCTTTCGGCCAGCCGGTCTCGTTCGCGAACAGCTCCGCCGCGCGGTAGGCAAGGTTTTCCTCGGGACGCTTGTCGCGCATCTCGAAACAGCGCAGGGACCTCTCGCCGCGAGTGGTGCGGATTTCGATGTCGTCGCCTAGATCGAGGCGAAGAAACACGGTCTCGATCGAGTGATAGCCATCGGCTTCCTTGCCGAGCACCCGCAGGGCGAGATTGATCTTTGCCTGCGCGAGCATGCGCCCCGCGCGTCCGCTCATGCCGCGCTGTCGCTCGAGGTCTGAAGATCGCGAAGCTTCACGCCGAGTCGGGTGAAGTAGTAGGCGCCAATGATCGTGATGGGGATGAAGGAGAACAGGTGGTATCCGATGGCCCACGTCGCAGCCTGCTGCCTACCCACTCCATAGACGGAGAGTCCCTCAATGGACATGTACTCGAACACTCCGAAGAATCCCGGCGCGGAAGGTACCGCGGTGCCCAGGGCAATGAACGCCTGAATGAAGAGCGCCGCGGAAAATGGTGCGGCAATCCCGACGGCCTTGAATGCCAGCCAGATACCGACCCCGTTCAGCAGCCAGTGAGCAATCGACCACATGAATACTGCCGCGAAACGCCCAGGTGAGCGGAGCACGCTCAAGCCATCGATGAAAGTCTGGAGAACGCGCCGTCCACGCGCTTCCACTGACGGAGACACCCGCCTCGCAAAAAGCTCGAACAGTTTCAGCAGCTGGGTCGGAAAAAAGATCAGCGCGTAGGTTCCAACCAGGAGAATCAGGACCAGCGCACCCGCTCCGGTCGCGAACGAGCTCAGAGGCCTGCCGGCAATCGTTTGTGCTCCGGAAAGGGCCGGATCGAAAAGCGCGAAGGCCGCGAGCAGGAGCAGCACGATCGCATCGAACAATCGATCTACCACGAGCGAGGCGAGGCCGGTAGGAAAGGGAACCAGGACTTCCTTTTTCAACGCGTACGCCCTGGCGAATTCTCCGGCGCGCGCGGGAAGCACGTTGTTCACCATCATTCCTATCGCCGTCGCGCGCCACAGAGGACCGAGTGGAAGTCTGGACGCGACTGGCTCGAGGATCGTTCGCCACCGGAGCGCGCGAACGGGGAAAATCGCAGTGGCGCAAATGATTGCGCCGATGAAGAGGAGTGGGTCTGCTTGCGAAAGACTGTGTGCTACCGCGCGGGCCGAGATTCCATGGAGCGTCCAGTAAATGAGCGCTGCACTCAGCACGCCTCCTGCAACGGCGCGCCATCCTGGCTTCAACTGCTACTCGGTTGAGGCCAGCTCGACCAGATCGACGAGCTCGTCGACGAGCGCGCGTGTCGGAGCCGTTCCGCTCTTCTTGAGCGCGCGACGAATCTCGGCGGCGCGCTCGATGGCGCGCTGTCCCTTGTAGAGGAGCTCCTGGATCGGTACCAGCTCGGTTGTCTGCGGCTGCGGTCCGGAATTCCGGGTCTCCAGCGATCGCATCGTTGCAAGACTTGAATTCAGCACGTCCCGCAGCTCCTTGCCGCGCGGAGGAGTCTTCGCCTCGGAAGCTGCTCTCGCCTCGGCCGGCGTCGGCATCCGCTTCACTTCGGGCGAAAGCGTCCCGGGTCCGATACGTCCCGTCTCGCGGAGCTGCTGCTCGTAGTGAGTCTTGGGGTTCGGCGCGACGTAAACGACGTGCTGCCCATCGTCGTTGTAAAAGAGCTGTGAGATCGGAAGGATTACATCGTCGCTGCGAGCTTCCTTCGTTGGACCGTACCGGGCGAGCCGCCGGATACTCTCGTCGACGCGCGCGTCCTGCTCGGCACCCCAGGTGCGCACCGAGCGCACAAGGAGCTTCAGATCCTCGATGGCGCCGACCATCAGGCGCTGTACATCGGGCTCCCACTTCGTGCCGCCCTGGACGACGCCGCCCGCGATGCGCTCCACACTGGTAGCCAGTCGCGCGAGCTCGCTCGCCTTGGCCATCGTCGCGCTTCCGCGCAGCCCGCGAGCCGCAGCGGCCAGCTGGTTCGCGTCGGACGCTGGCATTGCCTGTTGCGTGACCAGAGACTCGAGGCGAGTGAGGTACTCGCTTGCCTCGAGGGTGAAGAAATCAAGCAGCCGGCCCGGCGTCGTCATCAGCACTTTCTCCAGATCACAGCCGGAAAGGTCGCCCGTCCGGCGTTTGCAGTCAAAGCTCCGCTCCCACTATGACGACCGAGCAGCGCGCATCGCTTCGCCCATTTCCCTGACCGCGCGGTCCAGCCCGACGAAAACCGCCCTGCTGATGATGGAGTGACCGATGTTGAGCTCCTCGATCTCGGGAATCGCCGCGACGGCGGCGACGTTCCGCAGATTGAGCCCGTGACCAGCGTGAACCGCGAGCCCCAGGTCAGCTGCCCGTCGCGATGAGTCGCGTAGTGCGTCAAGCGACGCTTCCGAGTCCGGATGGTGCGAGTAGCTGCCAGTGTGCAGCTCGATTGCCGGAACTCCCAGCTTCTTCGATTGTTCGACCGCGGCCCGAGTGGGATCTATGAAGAGACTAACCCGGATTCCGGCGTCGATAAGCGCCTCGACCGCGTTCCGAACGCGGGCGGGGTCGCTCGTAATGTCGAGCCCGCCCTCAGTGGTAATCTCCTCCCGGCGCTCTGGAACGAGGGTGACCTGCTCTGGCTTCAACCGGCGCGCGATCTCCAGCATCTCCGCCACGCACGCCATTTCGAGATTGAAGTACGTCCTGACGCTCTTCCTAAGCTTTTCGATGTCGGCGTCCTGCATGTGACGCCGGTCTTCGCGCAGATGAGCTGTGATTCCGTCGGCGCCAGCCCTCTCGCACACACTCGCAGCCTCGACCGGATCAGGTTCGTCGCCGCGTCGAGCCTGCCGCAGAGTCGCGACATGGTCGATATTGATGTAAAGCCGTTGTTGCTTAGCGCGCATTGTCACCGTCCGTAGGTCGCAGCTCTAATCTCGTGGAGAATTCTATCGTGTCCTTCAGAATATTCGCTGGTCTGTTCCTTCTCGCCGCCTGCTCGAGCGCAACGCAGGGCGGCTACAACAACGGTCAGCTCACTGGAGGAGCGAGCGCGCAGCTCGCCGTTGACCAGTTCCTTGGCGCCGTCAAGCTGCGCGATCTTCAGGCGATGTCCACCGTTTTTGGAACGGACAAGGGTCCGGCCCGTGAGACGATGGACAGAACCGAGCTCGAGAAGCGCGAGATCATTCTTGCCTGCTACTTCAGCAATGACAGTTATCGAATTCTCGGCGAGAGGTCGGGGCAGGGTGGACATCGAGAGGTCAGCGTCGAGCTGAAGAAAGGCAACCTTGTTCGGACGTCGACCTTCTATGCGGTTCGGGGTCCTGGTGGCCGTTGGTATGTCGACAACATGGATATTGCCGCGGTGCGCGATTTCTGCGGGAACCCGGGAACCTCCCGCAGTCAGTGATCTGACAGCTCCACCAGCACCCCTCCGGTGGACCTGGGGTGCAGGAATGCAATCCGCTTTCCCTCCGCGCCGATGCGCGGTTGTTCGTCGATGAGCTGAATCCCTGCCGCCCGGCAGCGCTCGAGCATCGCGTCCAGGTCGTCGACAGAAAAGCAGATGTGATGGATACCCGGACCGCGCTTGGCCACGAAGCGCGCGATCGGCGACCCAGGATCATCGGCTTCCAGTAGCTCAACAAGAGGCTCGCCCGCGCTGAACCCCACTATCCTGGCGCCATCGGAATCGTCGAGGCTTACCTCTTTCAGACCCAATACATCGCGAAAAAAGGGGAGACTCTCGGCGATTGCCTCGACCGCGATCCCGATGTGGGAAACGCGGGGGCCGCGCGGGGTTGATGGGGTCATTAAGTTTATTGATGAGGGGGCTTCGCTCCCACTGAAATTAACCGACGAAGTTCCGCGGGTCACCCGTGGCTTGGAGATTACACAATGTCGAATGCGCTGGAAGTGACTGATTCTGATTTCGAGCTGCAGATTGAGCAGCACAAGGGCCTCGCCGTGGTCGATTTCTGGGCGACCTGGTGTGCGCCATGCCGCATGATCGCTCCCGTTCTGGATGCACTTGCGATCGAGTATCAGGGCAAGGCCAAAGTTGCCAAGGTCGACGTCGACACGAACATAAAGACCTCGACAAAATTCAACGTGCGCTCGATCCCGGCGATCCTCTTCTTCAAGGACGGGAAGCTCGTTGACCAGGTGATCGGCTTTGTCGGCAAGCCGGCTCTGGCGGAGAAGTTCAAGCAGCACGCCGCGTAACCAGCGGGGGCCAGCCCCGGCCAGGCGATGAGCTCCGCGCGCGCGGGGACTCTGTACCTGGTGAGTACTCCCATCGGCAATCTGGGAGACATGACGCATCGCGCGGTCGAGGTCCTCTCCTCGGCCGCGCTGATCATAGCAGAAGACACGCGCCACTCGCGCCGCCTGCTGGACCATTACAAAATCTCGACGCCGCTCAAGTCGTACCACGAGCACAACGAAGCGCAGGAGACTCCGAAGCTCGTCGCGAGGCTTCGCGCCGGCGATTCGATCGCACTGATCTCCGATGCGGGGACGCCGCTCATCTCCGATCCGGGCTCGCGACTGGTCGCGGCAGCAGTCGAGGCGAGTCTTCCGGTAGTTCCAATCCCGGGCGCGTCCTCCGTGATGGCGGCGATCGTCGGGTCCGGGATGCCGCTGGAGAGATTCACCTTCGTGGGATTTCTTCCCCGTAGGGGACGTGAGCGAAGCGAGATGATCGCCGATATCGTGGCGTCGCACTCGACCGTCGTGATGTTCGAAGCCGCCAATCGTGTCGGCGCTACGCTCGATGCTCTTGCAGCCTCAGGGGCGGGCGACAGGCCCGCAGTCGTTGCGCGGGAGCTCACCAAGCAGTTCGAGGAATTCAAGCGCGGCAGCGTGTCCGAGCTGGCGGCCGTATACACGGAAGTGGATCCAAAGGGAGAAGTTGTGCTGGTGATCGCTGGCGCCGAGAAGTCGACGGTGTCGGAAGGCGAACTGAGCGATGCGGCAAGAAAGCTGCGCGCCTCCGGCAATTCGCCGCGAGATGTGATGGAGCATCTCATGTCGGGCCTCGGCGCGCCGCGCAATGTCGCCTACAAACTCGCGCACGAGAGCGAATCGTGATCGCGCGCCCGGATTGGGATGTTCCAGTCTTATACACTCCCACGTCGCCAGCTGTGGAGGAAGTAGCCGACGAGCATGAGCGCACTCCGCTCGACCGTGACGCAGTCGAACATGACCTTGGTCCCACAGGCGCGGTTGCCAGGGTGCTTACGCAGTACGAAGATCGCGAGAGCCAGCGTCAGATGGCTGGCGTAGTCGCGGATCTCTATAACGATGGTGGAGTGGGTCTGCTGGAGGCGGGGACCGGCGTCGGAAAATCGCTCGCCTACCTCGTGCCTGCGCTGCGTTGGGCCGCCGCCAACGGAGAGCGAACTGTCGTTTCGACGAACACGATAAATCTGCAGGAGCAGCTGGTCCGAAAGGACCTTCCCTTCCTCGCGAAGGCGTTCGAGGGAGAACAAGAGGTCCGGTTCGCACTGCTCAAGGGGTGGCGGAACTACCTCTGTCTGCTGCGCCTCGCGCAGAGCAAGCTGCTCGCATCCTCTCTTCTCGCCGACGATTCACGCGCCGAGCTCGATGCGATCGCCGAGTGGGCGGAGCAAACGACCGATGGATCTCTCGCCGATCTCACTTCGCCTCCGCGGCCCGAGGTGTGGGACGAAGTTGCGGCCGAGCCGGATCTCTGTCGAAAGTCTGCCTGCCCGCATTTCGGAGCGTGCTTTCTCTTCCAGGCCCGACGCGCTGCGGCGAAAGCTGATGTCGTAGTGGTGAATCATCACCTTCTGATGTCCGATGTCGCCGTGCGGCGCGCGCAGCAGAACTGGGAAGACACCGCGGTGATTCCAGCCTACTCGCGGCTCGTGGTGGACGAAGCACATCACGTCGAAGACGCGGCCGCCGCGCACCTCGGCACATCGGTTAGCAAGCGCGGTCTTCAGCAGCTCTTCTCCAGGCTCACGCGGCCCGGCGCGGGCACTCGCGTTGGTCGCGGACTGCTCCACGCGCTGGAAGCCAGACTCGTGGCGGCGCCCGATCTCCTCAACACAGCGAGTCTGGACATAGTCCGAAAGAGCTTGCTGCCGAGCGTGGAGGCGGCTCGCGAGAAGGGGACGTTTCTCTTCGATCTTCTGCACACTTATCTGCAGATGCGTGGAGAATTGGTTCAGCGCCTCACAGCGGAATTTGCGCGGGACCCGATCTGGAACGCTGGGCTTGGTGCCGCTCTCGGCGACTTGCTCGGCGAGATCACCATGCTCAAATCGGGACTCGAGATGGTGCGCACGCGCATGGAGGGCGCGAAAAAACCTGACGAAGCGGTGCTGCCCCTCATCGGAGAGATGGCGGCTGTCGGGCGTCGCCTCGAGGGAGCCGCCCTCGCGCTGGAAAGCACACTGCGTCCGCCCGCGGGCGAGCCGATGGTGAGATGGGTAGAGCAGAGAGGGCGGGACGGGAACGTCGCCGTCATGTCGGTGCCGCTCGATCTCGCGCCAATTCTCCGCGAAGATCTCTTCGAAAAAGTCGAAACGGCGATCCTGACGAGCGCTACTCTGACGAGCGATGCGCGATTCGATTTCCTGGCGCGCCGGCTGGGGCTTGATTCCAGGGACACGAACGTGGTCACGGAAATCTTCCCGTCGCCGTTCGAGTATCCGACGCACGCGCTGTTCATGGTGCCAACTGACGCACCCGCGCCGAACGTCGACTCCGCTGGGCACATGCAGGCCGTCGTGCGAAGCATCATCGACGTTACTGGCGCCGCCGACGGGGGCGTATTCGCTCTCTTCACCAGCCACCGCGATGTGAGAGCGGCGGCGAACGAGCTACGCGCCCGCGGGATCGAGCGCTCTCGTCCGTTGTACGTTCATGGTGAGGACACGCGCGACAATCTGCTCAGAAACTTTCGCGATTCAGGCCGCGCAGTCCTCCTTGGCACCGCTTCGTTCTGGGAGGGTGTCGACGTGCCGGGTCGCGCGCTCCAGGGATTGATCATCGCGCGACTACCGTTCCGAGTGCCCACCGAGCCAGTGACCGCTGCGCACTGCGAGGCGATCGTGGAGCGCGGCGGCGACGCGTTCGCGGAATACATGGTGCCCCACGCAGCGCTGCGGTTGAAGCAGGGATTCGGCAGACTGATCCGCACGGCGACCGATCGCGGCGTTATCGTGCTTGTAGATCCTCGCGCGGTGAACAAAGGATATGGCCGAGCACTGCTGCGGGATTTGCCGCCGGCGCGCCGAGTTTTCGGGCCGTGGAAAACAATCGTGAAGCAACTCAAGGACTTCTACTCGTGACCAACAACTGAGATGCCCGCCAGGAAATACCGTCCCGGAAAAATCGTCTGCGTCGGCCGCAACTATCGCGAGCACGCGAAAGAGTTGGGGAATGAGGTTCCAAAAGAGCCTTTGATTTTTCTGAAGCCCCCCTCGAGTGTGGTCTGGGAGAATGACCCGATCAAGCTGCCCGCCGCGTCTTCGAAGGTCGAGCATGAGGGCGAAATAGGGGTGGTCGTAGGGAAGATCCTGTCCTGGGTGTCCGAATTGGATGCGGCGCGTGGAATCAGAGGAATAATCGCGGTGAACGATGTGACAGCCCGCGACCTCCAGAAGAGCGACGGACAGTGGACTAGAGCGAAGGGTTTTGATACCTTTTGTCCTCTGGGAGAGGAGTCGTCAAAGCTTCCGGACCTCGACAGCCTGAGCGTCGTCACGCGAGTGAACGGCGTCGAGCGGCAGAGGGGGAAAAGCAGCGAGATGGTCTTCTCGATCCCATCCCTCCTTGCCTACATCTCGCGCATAATGACATTGGAGCCCGGAGACCTCGTCGCAACAGGAACGCCCGCAGGGGTGGGCCCGCTCAACGCCGGGGACGTCGTGGAAGTGGAAATTCCAGGTGTCAGCCGCGTGACAAACCCCGTACAAGAGAGCCGATAGTGCCGCCCTACACCAAGCGTGTGCTCAGCCTTCCCGAATATCCGCTGGCCAAGATACCCGAGCAGAAGCGCCAGCTCATCGCTCGCGGTGTCGATGTGATCGACCTCGGCGCGGGCGACGCTGATCTCTCGCCGCCGCCAGCGGTGATCGAACGAATCACTGAAGCCGTCCGTATTCCCACAATGAGCCGGTATGGATTTGCCCTTGGCCTGGTGGAGTATCGCGAAGCCGTCGCCCGTTTCATGAAACGGAGATTCGGACAGGATTTCGATCCCCTCAAGGAGATCATTCCGCTCATCGGATCGAAGGAGGGGCTGTCGCACCTTGCGCTCGCGTACCTCGAGCCGGGCGACATCTCGATCGTGCCGGAGCCGGGTTACAACTCGTACCTGGGCGGCACGCTTCTGTCCGATGCGGTGCCCTATAAGTATCCGCTCCGCCCGGAAGACAATTTCCTGATCAATCTCGACAAGATCCCGGCCGACGTGCTGAAGAAGGCGAAGATTCTGTACCTCAACTATCCTAACAACCCGACGTCGGCGATCGCTCCCAAGGAGTACCTCGAGGACGTTGTAAGACGGTGCAAGGAACTCGACATCCTCCTGGTGTATGACAATGCGTATTCGGAGCTTGCGTACGACGGCTACGTGCCGCCGAGCATCTTCGAGATCGAGGGGGCGCGCGACGTCGCGATCGAGTTCCACTCGATGTCCAAGACTTACAACATGACGGGATGGCGCTGCGGGTGGGCGTGCGGAAAGCCGGAGTTCATTGCCGCACTGGCAAAGGTGAAGTCTTTCGTTGACACAGGGACGTTCATGGGAATACAGGCTGCCGCTGCGACCGCGCTCGACAAATGCGCCGACTGGATCCCGACGAACGTTGCGGAATTCAAGCGGCGTCGCGACGCCGCCGTCGAAGCTTTCAATGAAGCCGGCTTCCCGTGCGCGAACCCAAAGGCGACGATGTATATCTGGTGTCCGCTGCCCAGGAACATTCCGAGCGCGGTATTCGGCGAGCGACTCCTCCAGGACGAAGGAGTGATCGTGCTCCCCGGCTCGCTGTTCGGTCCGGGCGGAGAAGGATTCTTCCGCGTCTCATTCATCGTCTCGCCTGAGCGCTTGCGCGAGGCTGCGGCGCGCGCCGGTCGCGTGCTGAAGAAACTTCAAGCCCAGTCGGGCGAGGAAAGTCGCCCCGGCGCCGGTCGCCGACAGGAAGCGCAATCAGGGATGGCGCGCGCCTGATGATTTTCCGCCGCGTCGCTACCCAGCCAGACGGATCGAGAAAAAAGCTTTCGAAGCCATTTCTCTTTTCGTTCGGCGTGCACCTGGTAGTGGCGGTGGCGCTGATGCGGATGCTGATCGTGAACATGGAACTGTCGCCGAATCGAAAGAGACAAGCCGTTCCGGAGCAGCGCATCGGGTTCGTTCGCATCTCGGGCGGAGTGAAGACTCCTGTCCCCGGGAAAACCGGTGGCGATGGGAAGCCTTTTACGCCGCGCGAGGTGCACGTCGTTGCGCCTGTCTCCGTTCCTACGACCATTCCGGCGCCTTCGGGTCCGGCGACAAAGCCAACCGAGGAAGGCACCGGGCCAATCGTTGGAACCGGCGGTCCGACGAGAGGGGTTCGTCCTCAGTATTCTGACCCACGAGTGTGGGAGCCTCCCGGCGGTGTCGTGAGCGCTCCAAAGACCGTTAAGCAGACGCTCGACAGTCTGATCGCCGAGGGAATCGCGCCGTACAACGATTCGATCGCGGCGGCCAGGGAGCGCCGTGATCCGACGGACTGGACGATCGAGAAGGGCGGCTACAAGTGGGGAATAGACCGGAAGGCAATACGACTGGGTCCGGTTTCGATTCCCACGGCTTTGCTGGCCATGCTTCCGCTCAACATTCAGGGCAATCCGACGACGATGCAGCGTGACCGTGCCTTTGCATCGATGAATGCCGACATCAACTGGCACGCACAGCAGGCGATCAACGAAGCCGACTTCATGAAGGCCGTGCGGAGCATCCGTGAACGCAAAGAGCGCGAGAGGGCAGCCGCGCTTTCCGGATCGTCGGCGCCGGCCAAAGACCGCTCCGGGGACCAGAACCCATAGTCGGGCATCTCGGTTGATCTGGGATCTGGCATCCCGGTTGATCTGATCCAACTGCAACAGAACGGGTGCGAGTTGTCAGTAGCGTAGATGCCAGTTGCGAGTTCACTACGCCCAGACGTATCCCCTCGGCATTCGGAGCAACTGCTTGTGCCCTAACGCCAGTAATGACGTCTCGACGTCGTGCACTCGTACCTCGACGCTGTGCCACTCACGACTCGCACCCGTTCGGTTGCAGTTCAAGTGAATTGAGCAAATCCGACGGTGTTCCCTCCCGGCTCACGCACGTAGATCTCGATGCTGCCGTAGAAAGTCTTGTGTCGGGGCTTCACCACCGGCGCGCCGACGAGGGCCTTCGCTACCTGATCGAGATCGTCGACGGTTATGAACAACGCCACGGAGTGACCCATCAAGTCCCTCGCCGCGCCGGGTTGCTCATCTATGACGCTTGCGCGCGTCTGGTACATGATCTCGACGGATCCCAGCTGAACGCTGGCGAAGATCAGCTTTCCATCCGGCCCAGGAACCTGGTTGGTTACGGCAAACCCAAGCCGGTCGACCCAGAATTTGAGGCAGGGCTCGACGGATTCCACGATCAGAACCGGAGTCAGCTGCTTCAGTGACGCGCTCAGCCTTCCGGACGCGCCCGTAGATTCTGCAGACATCCAAACCTCCAATTGATCATGGCCTGTCGAGCCGGAACAGCGGCACCAGGAGTAGCGCAAAGGCTTGAAGCAAATAGCGGTCGGCTTTCGCCGACCGCTAAAGTACTGCTGAAACCTCGGGTTTACGAATGCAGCGTGTTGCTGCCGTTGTTCGCGTCGAAGCCTGGACGGAAAAGTCCGCAGACCACGCCGAGCACCCCGAAATCCATTCCAGGCTGAATGGTGATGTCGCGCTCCGCAGGATTCGCGGCCTCGAGCACGACGGACCCCGAGCGATGGGCTAATGTCTTGACCGTCGCTTCTTCACCGATGCGCGCGGCTATGATGTCCTGATCGCGCGGATCCTGGCGCGGGTTCACCATCACGTAATCACCATTGTTGATGCATTTGCCGACCATGCTGTCGCCCTTCACCTTGAGGAAGAAGACATCCTCCGAAGGCACAAAGCGGCGATCGATGGTGATGAATCCCTGGCGATGCTCAGGAAGCAGCGCCGGCTCGCCAGCGTGGATTTTCCCGTAGTACGGAACAGGCTGCGTGCGCAATGCGCCACCAAAACCGAGTAAGTTGACGCCCCGTGATCTCGACGGATCTCGCTCGATATAGCCCTTTTTTGCCAGCGACTGGAGCAGATCGGAAACAGTCTTCGTCGACTTGATCTTGAACTGCTTTCCAATGTCCCGAATGCTTGGCTGGTACGTTCTCTCGGCCGTGAAATCGAGCAGGTAGTGGTAAACCGAGCTCTCGAGCTTTGATAATGGCTCGGCCATCTATGGCGTCCCTTTGAAGTGGCGAGATCCTGTCGGAGGAGTCCCCGCGTCTGATAATAATGTGTGTACGGAATCGTACCCGGTCAACTGCTTGTTGGCATGCCGCGGGCTTTCCCTATCTTGGGAGCGCGGCTAAAGCTTTATCGATGCGCTTCAGGGAAAGCTCCCGTCCCATCTGGAGCAACATCTCGAAAATTCCAGGGCTCACGGTGAGTCCCGTGAGGGCCACCCTCAGCGGCTGGAAGATCTTTCCCGCACTGACGCCCCGGGATTCCGCCAGTCCCCGCAATGACGCCTCGAGCGGACCTGCTTCCCAGGCCGTCGTGTGAGAGAGCGCGTCGCGGGTCACTCGCAATAGGTCCGACGCCTCCGCCGGATCCTTCCAGTTTTTCGCCACGGCCGTCGGGTCGTACTCGATGTCTTCGAGAAAGTATGGACCGGCCTGGCGCACGATGTCGTCGATCGTCCGCGACCGCACGCGAAGAAGATCCAACAGCCGGAAGTACCAGTCGCGTCTCTCTACCAACTCTTCCTCGGTGGCAAGACGTGCGCTCACGATTGCGGGCGTGACGCGCGGCTCCAGCTCCTCGAGGGGAATCATCGACAGATGCTGTCCGTTCATCCACTCGAGCTTCTTGGGATCGAAGATCGCCGCTTTCTTCTGGAGACCATCGACGCTGAACAGCTCGATCATTTCCGGCATCGTCATCACCTCGCGATCTCCGCCGGGAGACCAGCCGAGGAGCGCGAGGAAATTGAGCATTGCGCCGGGAAGGAGCCCGTAGTGCTGGTAGTCTCCGACGGCTGTCGCGCCATGGCGCTTGCTCAATTTCTTCCCATCGAGACCGTGGATCATCGGCAGATGCGCGAAGGTGGGCAGGGGAGCACCGAGCGCGCGATAGAGGAAGATCTGCTTCGGGGTGTTCGAGATATGATCGTCCCCGCGCATCACCACGGTGATGCTCATCGCGATGTCGTCGGACACAACGGCGAGATTGTAGATCGGCGTTGCGTCCGAGCGAAGGATGACGAAATCCTCGATATCCTTGTTGGGGAAGGCGATCCTCTCGTGCACGAGATCATTCCACTCGGTAGTGCCCTCGGGAACGCGGAAGCGAATGACGTATGGCTCTCCAGCGGCGACTCTGCGCTCGACCTCCTCGCGGGGAAGGCGATCGCAGCGGCGATCGTACTTGAATGCCTCCTTGCGGGATTCTGCCTCACGGCGACGCTGGTCGAGCTCGGCCGGAGTGCAAAAGCATCGGTAGGCCGCGCCGGTCTCGAGCAGCCTGCGCGCGTCAGCCTGGTGGCGGGCGAGGTTTGCGCCCTGATAGACAACACCATTGTCCCAGTTGAGCCCGAGCCACTCCATCCCGTCGAAGATCGCACGGGTGCTCTCGTCGGTGCTGCGCGCCTTATCTGTATCTTCGATGCGAAGAAGGAATTCTCCGCCGAACTTTCGCGCGTACAACCAGTTGAAAAGCGCAGTGCGCGCGCCGCCGACGTGGAGGTATCCAGTCGGAGACGGTGCGAAGCGTAAGCGCGGTTTGGTGCCGTTTGTCATCGGTGACTCGAAAATGAACAGCGGGCCCACACTGGATGCGCGGACCCGCCGAGCGGAGAGAGAGGGATTCGAACCCTCGATACGCGTTTCCACGTATGCCGGTTTAGCAAACCGGTGCCTTCAGCCTCTCGGCCATCTCTCCGGGAGAGTCTCGGAACATATTGGCGCAGAGAGCGTTGTACAACCCTTCGCGGGCGCCGATGCTGGCGGAATTCCCGGCGAGCGTGCATCAATTCGGAAGAACGCTTCGCTGGAGGGTGAAATGATTTCCCGGAACGCTCGCAACCTCGCATCGCTGTTTCTCCCGCTCGGCTGGGTCGCAGGCATTGCGTCGCCGCTCTCCGTCGTCGAGTACCAGATCCCCCGCGCCCAAGCTTTCCCGCACGATCCGGCCGTCGGCGCCGACGGCATCGTCTGGTACACCGATCAATCGAACAGCTTCATCGGGCGACTGGACCCGGCGACAGGAAAGATCACCGATTACCCGACGCCAACGCCCGGGTCGGGACCGCATGGAATCGTGGTCGCTCCTGACGGCGGTGTGTGGTACACGGCGCAGGGGATCAGCAAGCTCGGACGCCTCGATCCGAGGACCGGGAGGATTGAGGAGTATACGCTGCCCGCGGGCGCGCGCGATCCTCACACTCCGCTCGTTCGCAAAGGAATGGTCTGGTTCACGGTCCAGCGGGGCAACACCTACGGCAGGCTGGACCCGCGAACGCATGCCGTAAAGGTGTGGAC
>JANMWS010000066.1:0-9842 GCA_031394125.1 Gemmatimonadales bacterium | reverse complement strand
AGTGCGTGCGGCCGCGGACGCGGGGCCGCGCCTTTTGGACATGCATGCAAAGGATCTACGCGACCTCATGGTTAAAGAGAGCCAGTGCATTGTCGGCGAGGGAAGGATCCCCATCCCAGCGCTCTTCAGACAGCTCGAGGCAATGAAGTATTCCGGATACATCAATCTCGAGTACGAGATCGAGCCCGACAATCCGATGCCCGGAATGAAGCAGTCGTTCGCCTACATGCGAGGCGTGCTGGCGGGTATTGCTGCTACGCCGTCGCGGGCATGAGCGCGACGCCTCGCCGCGTTTGCTTTATTCTTTTAGCGAGGAGAGACGGGGCTGTTGCTCCGATTGCAATCTGGCGGAGAATCGCTGCGCTTCGGAAATTCGGCAAACGAATTGCACCGTTCCAGCCTCGAGGTCAAATCTAGCCGCAAACCGGGGAGGCTTCACGTGAGACGCCTTGTTCTTTGTCTGACCACGATCGTGTTATTCGGGGCGTGCGAGAGTAGCACTAACCCACTGGAGGGACTCCTCGGTGGCGGTGGCGCACTAACACAGGCGCAGGCAACAGGAAACTGGTCGCTCACCGTCCAGCGGACGACGACGTTTCCTGCTTGTACCAACCCACTTGCGAGCGGCTCGGCGATCGTTGCACGCCTCGAGGTGGGGAGTGGCGGAGTGTTGGCAGGAACGAGTAGCTGGCTGAACCCGATCTCTACCGTGGTCCTGCCTTTGACCGGATCCGTCAATTTGACCAACGGCGCCATCGATCTGCATTTTGCCGGGGCCAGCAGCTCCGCACAGATGGAGCTGCTGGGCACGATGACGGCGTCCGGCACTCTTTCTGGTACGCTCAGGGATCCTGAGCCGGGATTCACGCAGGTGTTTGGAACCGGCGGGTGCGAGTACACAGCAACCGGCGTCAAGACCAGCTGACGAGCGTGGATCCCAAAGACATCGTCTACATAAACGGCGGCTTTCTTCCGCGAATCGAGGCCCGAGTGTCCGTCGAGGATCGCGGCTTCGTCTTCGGTGACGGAGTGTACGAAGTTCTCCGCGTCGTCAACGGCAGGTTGTTCGCGACTCGCTTCCACAACGATCGATTGGGGCGGAGCCTCAAAGGCGTGAGAATCAACCTTGCGAATGGGGATTCTCCAGCGAGCTTCGTCGAAATCGGCAATCAGCTGCTGCGCGAGAACGATCTGACGCGCGGAGAGGCGACCCTCTATATCCAGGTGACGCGGGGCGCCACAACGCGCGCGCACAATTTTCCTCCCCCCGGTATCGCACCGACCGTTTACATCTCCGTTGCTCGCTTCACGCCCTACGCCGAGCTGGCGCAAACCGGAGCATCCGCGATCACTCATCCGGACCTTCGCTGGGGCCGATGCGACCTCAAGACGCTCAACCTGCTGCCGAACGTGCTCGCTTCCCAGACCGCGAAAGACAGGGGAGCGTTCGAGGCGATGCTGATTCGCGACGGCGTAGTCACGGAAGGCACCAGAACGAATTTCTTTGGGGTGGTGAACGGCTCGTTGCGGACACATCCCAGCGATACCCACATTCTGCCGGGCATCACACGCTCGGTGCTGCGCGATCTCGCGCGAGATCTTTCCATTGAGCTCGACGAGACTCCAATCTCCGTCGCGGAAATTCCAAAGTTGTCAGAGCTCTTTCTCACCGGCACGACGACTGATGTGATGCCCGTCGTAAAGCTCGACGACAAACCCGTGGGCAACGGCCGGCCGGGAGAGCTAACGCGACGGTTACAGCGAGTGCTCGCCGAGAGTCTTGCATCAAGCGGCGATTGATTCGAGTTGGCGTCGTGGCTAAGTTTCGCTTCGTAACGCGCCAGTAGCTCAGTTGGATAGAGCAACAGCCTTCTAAGCTGTGGGTCGGGGGTTCGATTCCCTCCTGGCGCGCCAAGCGACAGCACGCGCCGTTAGCTCAATTGGCAGAGCAAATGACTCTTAATCATTAGGTTGCAGGTTCGATTCCTGCACGGCGCACTATGGCCCTGACAACTGAGCCGACTATCAATGAAACGAAACGGCCACCTGATCGGTGGCCGTTTGCGTTTTCACAGTCGCGCCTGAATCCCTGGCGTGGACTGGGCGGACTTCCACGCGAGATCTGGCTGCTGTTCGCGACCAATCTGGTCAACAGGGCAGGGATGATGGTCCTGCCATTCCTCGTCCTGTATCTCACGCGCCAGCTTGGCTTCTCTGCCGCGCGGGCGGGATTCGTGTTCGCTGTCTATGGTGCGACAGCCATACTGGCCGGCCCAATCTCTGGGAAGCTGAGCGATCGCATCGGCGCGCTTCCGATCATGCGCGCATCGCTCATCTCGTCTGGTATCGCGCTGCTGCTCTTTCCGCTCGCGAAGAGGTACGCCGCTGTCATCGCGATCACAATCGTGTGGGCCGCCTGCGCGGAGTTATTTCGTCCGGCGAGTCTGGCGGCGATCACTCACGTCGTAACGCCGAAGCAAAGAAGAGCCGCCTTCGCGCTCAACCGTCTCGCCATCAACCTCGGCATGAGCATCGGTCCGGCCCTCGGCGGTTTTCTCGCGACGGTCTCGTTCCGCGCGATGTTCGTAGTCGATGCGGTGACCACACTGCTGGCCGGAGCTGTGCTCTCGCTTACAGCCTGGCGGCTGTCCACCGGTGGTCGCGACGCCCAATCAGAGAGCGAGGATATCCATCTTGAGGTACGCAGCATCCTTCGCGACAAACGGCTCGCCATTTTCCTCCTCGGTTCCATGCTGGTTGGTATCGTGTTCTTTCAGCACGAGTCGGCGCTGCCACTTTATTTGGTTCAGTACCTGCACATGTCGCCTGCGTTCTACGGCATGCTGTTCACGATCAACACTCTTCTGATCGTGGCGCTCGAAGTTCCGCTGAATTCTGCTACGTCGCGCTGGCCCAACACGTGGTCGCTCGTCATAGGGTCTCTCCTTTTCGCCGTCGGATTCGGCGCGCTCGCCTTAGTGTCCTCAGCGGCAGGCGTGACTGCGATGGTGATAGTGTGGACGTTCGGCGAGATGATGCTGTTTCCCGCGATGTCCGCGCACCTCGGCGAAGTCGCCCCACCCTCTCTGCGCGGCACATACATGGGGGCCTACAGCATGTCGCTGAGCATCGCCCTGACGCTTGGCCCCTGGCTCGGTACTCAACTCCTTGCTACGACAGGGCCGGTCGGAGTCTGGTCGATCATGTTCGCGCTGGGGGTGCTGGCCGCTGTACTGATGGTGTATGCCGCGCCTCCGCACCGGCGGCGCCGTGCTGTAGTCTCCGCTGAATCTTAGCGACGATCATCTCGATAGCGATCGCGTTGTGTCCACCCCGCGGGACAATGACATCAGCGTAACGCTTGCTGGGCTCTACGAACTCGCAATGCATCGGCTGAACCGTCGACAGGTACTGCTCGATGATTTCGTCGAGGGGCCGCCCCCGGGCTTTGGTGTCGCGCTCAATCCGCCGAATGAGTCTGATGTCGGCATCCGCATCGACGAAGACCTTGACTTCGCAAAGGTCGCGCACTTTCGCGTCGACGAACAATAGAATCCCGTCGATGACGATTACGTCGGCCGGGTCGATGCGTGTCGTCTCCGCCTTGCGCAAGTGAGTGACGAAATCGTACTCGGGCTTGTCGACCGCCTTGCGCTTGCCGAGGGCTTCGAGATGGGCGCAGAGCAAGTCGTAGTCGAACGCATCCGGGTGGTCCCAATTGAGTTTGCGCCGCTCGTCCAGACTGAGTGACGTGAAATTCTTGTAGTAGGCGTCCATGTCGATGAACGCGACCGACGATGTCGTGAGGTGATCAGCGACATTCCGGGCGACGGTCGATTTCCCCGAGCCCGATCCCCCGGCGATTCCGATGATCAGCGGTTTTAGCATCCCTCGTCAAAGCTACGCCGCTGATGATTGGAACGCATTATGCCCCCATCACTCAACACTCGAATCGTTCTTTCCCGGCAGGCTCAACCATGAAATCCAAATCGATGGTCGTCGCAATTCTAATAGCCAGCGTTGCAGCGTGCAGCACGTTTTCGCGCGGCTCCGGCGCCGCCGACCAGAATCAGCCGACTGTCGTGGAAGTGGACAACCAGGGTTTTCAGGACATGGATGTCTACGCCGTCCGCTCCGGGCAGCGGTGGCGACTAGGGCTCGCCACTGGGACAAGTAAGACGAAGCTTACTATCCCGCGAACCATGGTGAGTGGACTAACGCCACTCCGCTTCGTTGCGGACCCGATTGGTGGCAGACGAGCGTCCGTGAGTCAGGAGATAACGGTGGCGCCCGGCGACACGGTCGTCATGACGATTCCACCTGGCTAGATCGAGCCCGACGTCGAAGCACTAGAGAGGGAAGCCCGGCGCGGCGATCACGTTGAGGCCGCGCGGTACACATTCGATCTTCACCGTTGACGCGACTGCCTGTCTCAGCTCGCCGTCCACCTCCATCATCGGTGGGGCGGAGAAGCGCAGCGTTATTTCGCGCACGCGTTTGGTCTCTACCGGCGGAAGGCCGATGTGAGCTCCCCGAAAGGCTCCCGCGAAAATCCTCACGCGGGCTATCAAACCAGCGTCGCTGAACAGACCGACGTCCAGCGCTCCATCAACGACTGACGCTCCAGGCGCGATGCGGAATGCTCCTCCCAGGAATCGTCCGTTCGAGACGGTCAGCATCAGCATCCTGCTCGGTTTCTCCTCCGGGCTCGAGCCGACCGAAATGCTCATTCCCCGATAAGTAAGAAGCTGCCGCAGTGCTGAGTAGATATAGACTGCGTCGCCAGTCAGGATGCGCACGCGGTTTGTGGCTTCGAGTACCGACGCCACGAAGCCAAATCCACAGCTGTTGATGAAGCATCGGCCGTCTACCCGGCCCACGTCCATGCGCGTCGGCCGAGCGGCTTCGACGAGAGCGGCGATGTCCGCGGGAGTGCATCGCTGCACACCGAGAGTTTTCGCGAAGTCGTTGCCTGTTCCTGATGAGACTACGGCCAAGCTGCAGTCGCTGCCGCTCCGCACAATTGCCTCGGCTATTCCGGAGCACGTACCGTCACCTCCGACAGCGACAATGGCCCGAACGCCCGCCTCGAGCGCGCCTTGGGCGAGAACTTCTTCGTCCCCGGCGTCGCGTGTCTCGACGACTCGCCGAACGTTAGCTCGCTGAAAAGCTGCTGTGACCTCTGCGATACGCTTCCCGACGTCCTTCCGTCCTGCCGCTGGGTTGACAATTATTTCGACTAGTCGCTTGCTGATAATCCGAGGGCTAGAAGGTGGCCGGGCAGTGGATAGCAGACACGTCTTGTGTGCGTGCGATCAGTTATTGCTGTTTCGCGGCCGAACAGCATCCGCTGCTGCAGGAAAACCAGGTCGGATCGCTGGCGGTCAATGCCACATCGGTCGACGCGCTGCCGAACATGGCGTGCGCGCTCAGGCTATGTAGCGCCCCCATTCCAAGTAAAGTGTACGGCTTTCCAAGCGGGTATGGAGTACAAGGTTGGAAGTCCGCATCGGATATGAATGGCTGTCCGTAGTAATGGCACGGATCGACTTTTCCGCCGGGAGAGGTTTGAGCTGTCATTCTTTCCCCGGCGCGAGCTGCAGAAAACCGTACTCGAACGATGGCGGGATTTTCTTTCGGTTGCGTATCGACAACCAGCGCGTAGACAGCGCTCGTCATGGGTTCGATTCCATCGTACGTGTCCCTGTTGCCGAGATTCTCGATCCACGCGATGAGCTGAGGGTGGTTTGGCGCTTTGTCCCAGTTTATGTACTTGGCGCCTTCGACAGCCGAGATACGGACGTCGGTTGTCGCGGTGCAGTTAGCTGGAATTGGGTTCATTACGCAACGCTGACGCACGTGCGAGATCGTTCGCCTTCCCGTGCGGTACTGCGCGCGCAGTTGCTCCGGAGTGAGCGTCGTTTGTCCGGGGAGGTCAACGAGAATCTCCTGCTCGGCCACGGGCAGATGCACGTTGGGCGCGGGTGCGACTTGCGCGCTGCTGCATGCCAGGAAGCCCAAAATCGAAGTAGATGCCAAGGTCCAAAGTGCGCTGAGACTACCGGTTCCCTTCGTCATCGAGCGAGCCCTCCGAGAAAGTGTTGGCCTGCGTATTCTATTTTGGAATCACAATCACATCCCTCGCCTGTGCTTTGATTCGCTCCGCCTCCGCCCTGAGCGCCGGATCGGCCGAGCCCCAAAGTGCGTCGAGCGCCAGCGCCCAGCGATGCGCGATGTTTCGCTCACCCCGCTTGGCGGCAATATCCGACCGCAATAACATCGACCTTGCGAAAGCCGCCGCATTCGCCGGATCACCGATTGCCGCTGCGCTGAACACCGGCAGTGATTCCAGCTCCGCGTCGAGTTTGGCGGCCGCACCGGCCGTATCCCCGAGAGTGGCCCTCAGCCACGCATCCTGGAATATGTAGTCCGGCGAAATGTCCCCCGGACGCAGGCCCTTACCGGCACTTGCAAAGGCGTCCAGTAGAGCGCGCGCAGCTCTCGGGTCATGCTTGCCGAGCGCCTGCTGCGCCTTTTGTAGCCGGTCGGTGGGCGCGGTTATGCGTAGCGCGCTCGCTCCGTTGGTGCAGGGCGCTGCCAGACTCGACGATCGGGAAGCAACGTCTGCTTCCAGGGCCTGTCTTATGTCGCGAGCGACGTAATTTCGCAGAGCGACGTCCAATTGCTCGCGAGCGGCTATCAGGTTCGGGCCGCACACTCCGAGTGCCGCGTATCCAAAGAATCTGCTGGCCGCTTGCGCGACGGCGGGAGGGATTGTTCCACCGGTGAAGACCTGGGTTGAGATTGTGGCCAGCCAAAACCTCGACGTGAGCTGTGCGCGACCGGTAAGAGCGGCAACCCAACCCAGCTGATCGGCGGTTGCACGGTCATCGGAGGCGGTTCTGATAATCGAATCTGCCAGGAGCCTCGCTGCTGAAAACTCGCCCTGCTTGAAGTGCAATCGAACCTTGTTGGCTCTCAGCCTGAGGATGTCTCGTCGATCGGTGGAGAGGGCGAGCGACGAATCCAAAGCTCGTAAGGCTGGGCTCGACTGGTTCACCGGATCCCTCAGATTGCCGTGGGTTTCGAGTGCAGCCGCGAGTGCCTCCTGTGCTGGCGCGCTGATAGGGAACCGTTTTGCCCAATCCACGGCGAACGCAATTAACGTTTCCGCGTCATCGCGGAGCGCGGCTTCCGCACTTGGGCCGCGCGGTAAAGTTGCAAAGAGAGCGAGAGGATAGGGAACGAATGCGATCGTATCCGCATCCAGGGTGGCGAAGGCCGCAAACTCGACGCGCGAATCCCCCAGTGAGTATCCGCGCCGCGCCCTGGTGGAGGCCGTCGGTAATATTTTTTCAAGCTTCGAGACTGAGAATATTGTGTGGACACCGGGATCCGTTTTGAGCGCACGGATGTAGCCGCGAGCGGCCGCGAAGTAACTACTTCTGAACGCCCAGCCGGAAGGCGAAGCAGCGCGGGGGACGACGGCGTCGTCCTGCGCACGACACTCTCCCAGGCCGTACCAACCGAGAAAATACGACGAGTCTACGCTCGTGAGTTTGGCGTACGCATCGCACGCGGCAGGGAATCGCCCATCCGCGAGCGAGGACAATCCCGCCGCGACGAGCTGGTCGCGACCATCGAGCGAGTTCCGCCCGGCAGCGGTTCGGCTTGCTTCATCGGTCCATTCGGCGGGGTTCTGCGGAGACTTCCAGTACAGTGTCTGAGCGAGCCAAAGTCGTGCGGGTGTGTAGTCGCGATCGGCCGTGAGTGCGGCGCGGAACTCCTTCTCGGCGCTAGGAATATCCCAGTTTCTAAGGGCCGAGTGTCCCCGCCCGTACGCCTCCCATGCGGCGAAAGAATGGGTCCGTTTATCTCCTCCCGATGCTGCCGACGGCCGATCGCGACCACCCAGCAGTCGCAAAGCGGCCGGCGCGTAAGAGCGACCGTCTGACGTGGAATCCAACAACGGGAAGGCGTCGCGACTTTTTCCGCTCCGCACGTCGTACAGGTGGACTCTGACTCGCGCAGATGTTGAATCGCCGGATGCTTGCCCCCAAACGAGTTTGCCGGCGCCCAGCCGTTTTGCCAGCGCGATAGCCTCCGTCTCCGTCGCCGGAGCTCCACCCGCGTCTATGACTGCCTGCGCGACTCTCGTGTCCGGAACGACCGGAACGCCGTCCCATTGTGTGATAGCATCGTAAACTCGGTCAGCGACTCGGTTGCCGAGATGCGCGGACGCGCCCGACAATGCTGCAAAAGGCAGAACGACGAACTGGGTTGAATCCAGGCCGGCTCTGTTGAACACCGCCCGCACCCTCGAAGGCCGGAGCGCCGTTGTGACAGTGAGCCCGCCGAGCACCAAGGCGGCTGCAAGCATGGCAATGAGCCGCGGTCTGCCGAGACGGCGGAAAGTCCGGACATTGGGCGGGGGCGGAGCTTCGCTACGGGGTGGCTCTTCATGGTGCGCTGGTGTAACCAGGGGCACCTCGGCTGCGGCTTCTCGAGCATCGTCGAACGCGGTCGCGAATTCGCGCGCTGTGGGGTACCGATCCCTGGGATTTCTGGCGAGCGCTCGGCCGATAACGCCGTCGATCCATGCGGGCAGATCGCTGCGCGTCGCAGACGCATTCGGCGGGGGCTCGGTGAAGCGCTTGACGAAGCCTTCCTTTCCGCCGAATGGTGGCTTGCCGGTAAGCATTTCGTAGAACACGCACGCCAGGCTGTACAAGTCGCTTCGACCATCAATCTCGCGATCTCCGAGGAGCTGCTCCGGGCTCATATACGCCGGCGTTCCCGGACTACCCATCCCGGTATTGGTCAGCTGCCGAACTCCGGCGAGATCTATGGCGCGCGCAAGCCCAAAATCCGCAATGACCGGATGCCCGGCGGACAAGAGGATGTTCTCCGGCTTGATGTCGCGATGAATGATTCCCTGGGCGTGCGCGTAGGCGAGCGCGTCGGCGGCTTCGCGCACAATGCTGCACGCTGCATCGAAGGGCATTTGTCTTTCGCGATCAATTCGATCCCGCAAAGTCTCGCCATCGACGAATGGCATGACATAGTAAAGGAGTGCTTCGACGTGGCCGGAGTCATGGAGAGGCAGGATGTTCGGGTGCTGGAGGCTGGCCACTGTCCGGATTTCGCGGATGAACCTCAGCTCTCCAGTCTCGGAGGTCGGGTCCGCGTTCAGGATTTTTATCGCGACCTTTCTTTCATGCTTGAGGTCGCGCGCGAGATAGACTGTCGCAAATGCGCCTTGTCCGATCTGGCGCAGAATCTCGTAGTGTCCGCGGATCGCGGCTCGAACGGGCGCGATGGGGTCGGAGAACGCCGGTGCCGCTTCGTCGGGCGCGCGGATCTCCGTCATTGCGTGTACGAACTTCGAGCAAGCAGCATTTCCCACCGCCCTGGACGACTCGGCGCAAACATACGGGATAACCTGGTGGTGAGCCAGCGAATTCTCTCGGAACAGGGCTTGAAGTCGCGCGCTTGGCGCACTAGCTTGCGAATCCCCCTCCGACTGGCTCGAGAGCCAGCTCAGGAAGTGAGGATGAGGTAAGAGACCAACAAAAATTTGCTTCCAATCACTTGACGAATGAACCACTTCGGTTTATTCTGCAAGGCTGCCGGAGAATCGGCACCAAAAGCTTGAAACAAGCCACCACGGTTGTGGTGAGCGAACTGTTTGAAAATCGAAATTGAGATCGATGGATGTGCGAGGCGAGATCTATGATCCGGGGTCCATTTCAGTATCCCGGGGAGATTTCAAAACCTGAAACATTCAAAGTGATTCCGGACGTGGAAGTCGAAAGACTTACGTCTGGAGACGACTGCGTTCG
>JANMWS010000132.1:0-39099 GCA_031394125.1 Gemmatimonadales bacterium | reverse complement strand
CTTCCTGTACGTCTGGACGGCATCCGCGGATACTACGCAGCCGGATTTTCTCGCTGTCTTCGATGTCCGACTTACTTCCCATCGCTACGGCCGGCTTTTGACCACCGTGCCCGTACCCGGTCGCAACAACTGGCCGCACCATACCGAGCACGAGATGCCGGCCGACGGTCGGCTCTTCGCCAATGGGTTCCGCAGCGGCCAGAGTTTCATCTTCGACACAAAGGATCCAGCTCATCCGCGACTCGACGGCCAGTTCGGAGACGTCGCGGGGATGATGCATCCGCATAGTTTCCTGCGCCTGCCCAATGGCAACGTCCTCGCGACTTTTCAAATGCAGCACGATTCCCTCGGAGTCGCGCCAGGCGGGCTCGCTGAGCTGACAGATCACGGGGCGCTTGTGCGACACGCTTCCGCGAACGGCGCAGCTGTGGACCGGCGCATCCGCCCGTACTCGGCGGTCATAATTCCGAAGCTCGATCGCATCCTTTCGACCACGACCGACATGAATGGCAAAGACGCGATCCCGACGGTGCAGCTATGGCGGCTCTCCGAACTGCGGCTGCTTCAGACGTTCGATCTGCCTCAAGGCCCGCGCGGAGATGAGGCGGGGCTCACAGCCGAGCCGCGTCTGCTCGCCGACGGCAAGACAGTTCTTGTTTCAACCTTCAACTGTGGCCTTTACTTGCTCACCGGGCTCGACGGTCCGTCGCCCGCGGGACAGCTCGTGTCATCCTTCCCCCGAAAATGGGACACCTCTTGTGCCATTCCCGTCGTCGTCGGACACTACTATCTCGTGACGGTCCCGGCGTGGAGTGCCGTGGTGAGTCTGGACATCTCGAATCCGGCGAAGCCTCGGGAGGTCTCGCGCGTCGAGTTGGGCGCGGAAGATGTTCCGCACTGGATAGCGATCGAGCCGAACCACCGGCGGGTGGTGATCACCGGATATGTTGATCTCAAGAATCGCGTCGTGATCGCGAACTTCGACGATACTACGGGACGGTTGACGATCGATGAACGTTTCCGCGACGTCGGGGCGACTCAGCCTGGAATGCGAATGGACAACAAATCGTGGCCTCACGGAGGGAGGGCTCCCGGTATTCCGCACGGCGCGGTGTTCAGTTGGGCTCCGGTGGGCACGATACGCTGAATCCTCGCCGTGACAAGCGGACGCCAGTCATGGAATCACCAAAACTCTCCTAATTGGTGCGCGCACTTTTAACGTGAGAACACCTTCTACTGTCGATTCAGCTGTCGATTGACTCCGACATTATCCGACATCGCGAAGGGTGAACTACGGCAGATCACGCTGTCCGTCAACGATTTACAGATTTCTTGCCGGACTTCCTACTCCCCTTCGGTCGCCTGATAAGCGTGAGGTCGGTAGTTCAACTCCACCCAGGCCCATGAATCAGAACTTATTGCCCCGCTTATGGATATCGGGGCTTTTCTCTTGTGCCGGCTGGTTCCGGGGTGTGCGTTCGTGGTAAAAAAAGGCGGGATCACTGGAGCGAAGCCATATTTTCTCGCGCGCCGCGGATCAATCTTCGACCACTGGTAAAATGAAATCTACGCCCGTTCTCGTGCTTCTCTCCGTCCTCTCGGCTACACCCGCAGCGGCTCAAACGGATCTCGGCCTCATTCCCCAGCCGCGGGAGATGCAGGTGGAAGGGTCGGTGTCCGTGGCAAACGGGATCACTGTCGTCCGGCCGGCGAACGCTGAAGATCGATTTGCGGCTTTGGATCTCACGAATGCACTAAAGGATCGCGGGATTCGCGTAGTCAGCGGAGAGACCGGACCAGGACCTCGCGTGGTGCTGATGCGGGCCGACGCTTCCGCCGCCCAGAGTGTGCTGCGGCGGCATTCGGTCACCCTCGATCCAGCCATGCGCGACGAGGGCTACGTCATCACCCCCGATGGCAACCGCATCGTCGTCATCGGCACGACTTCGGCCGGCGTGTTCTACGGCGCGCAGACGGTGAAGCAGATCGTGAGCGGCGACGGCGACCAGGCCAGGCTTTATCGCGCGACGATCCGCGACTGGCCGGCGATGCGCTACCGCGGATTCCACGACGACATTTCGCGCGGCCCCGTGCCGACGCTCGACTTCCAGAAAAAGCAAATCCGCACGCTTGCCGCTTACAAGGTCAATGTCTTCTCGCCTTACTTCGAGCACACGCTCGCCTATGACTCGAATCCGTTGATTGCACCGCCGGGCGGCGCGCTAAGCCACGCCGATGTGAAAGAGCTAGTCGCTTACGCAGCCGCCTATCACGTTGACATCATTCCGGAACAGGAAGCCTTCGGGCACCTTCACCATGCGCTGAAGTACGAGATCTACTCTCCCCTCGGGGAGACGCCGCACGGGCACGTGCTCGCGCCGGGTCAGCCGGGCTCGCTTCCTCTGATCAGGCAGATGTTCGCCGAGATCAACACACTCTTTCCCAGCCGGTTCGTCCACCTCGGTGCTGACGAAACGTTCGAGTTGGGACGCGGGCAGACCGCGGACAGAGTGAAGACCGTCGGAATCGGCATCGTCTATCTCGACTTCCTGAGACAGATCGCCGACGCGCTTCGGCCGAGCGGAAAGAAATTCCTGTTCTGGGGCGACGTCGCGTTGAGCTCACCCGAGCTGGTGAACACCATTCCGAAGGACCTGATTGCCGTCCCATGGACCTACGGCGTGGACACCTCGTACGTTCGATTCATCGCGCCGTTTCGGAATGTGGGGATGGAGACATGGGTCGCTCCCGGCGTGAGCAGCTGGAATCGCGTATATCCCAACAACGCCGTGGCGCTCGTCAACATCCAGCGTTTCGTGCGCGATGGACAGCGGCTCGGCGCCACCGGGATGATCAACACTTCATGGGATGACGACGGCGAGGCTCTGTTCAATCAGACCTGGTACGGAGATCTTTTCGGCGCGGCCGCGGGGTGGCAGGCAGGGGAGAGCAGCATCGAGGCATTTGGCTCGAGTTACGGACGAGTTTTTCACGGCGACTTGAGTGGCAAGGTCGACGAAGCACAGCGACGGCTTTCCGCGGCGCACGCGTTGCTGAGTAACGCAAAGGTCGGTGATGCGAACAACTACCTGTTCTGGCTGGATCCCTGGACCGACGAAGGACGCACTATGGCCCAGCGCATCAGACCTTACACGCACGACCTGCGCATTCTCGCCGAATCCACTCTGGTTTTCATCGCGCAGGCCGATCCCAAAATCACCCGCGAGCGCGATGCGATCGAGGCGATGAAGCTGGGAGCGCGCAGGATGGATTTCATCGGAATGAAATTCCAGTTCGCCGACGAAGTAGTCGCGATGTACGATCGCGCGGCCGACACCACGAGCAAATCACCGGGACGCGATCTGGCGGATATCACGGGCGTGAACGGAAGGCTCCAGGATCTCCGCGACGGCTACTCGCTCATCCGGGACGAGTACGAGAAGGCGTGGCTGAAGGAGAACCGGCCGTATTGGCTTCACAACATTCTTGCGCGCTACGACCTCACGACGCAGCTGTGGATGGAGCGCGCCGACCGGATCAATCTCGCGCGGCAGGAGTGGTACCGCAGCCATAAGCTGCCGTCTGCGGGAAGTCTCGGGATTCCCGCCAGCATGCCGGGATTGGCGGCGTACCCCCGCTAGAGAGGAAAGCAACTGCAACGAAAGCCCCGCGACGGCGCTGGTTGCCGTTTACAAAGCGGTGGGCGGGACCTGGCAGACCCGCTAGGGTCGCGGTGCCTGCGTCGCGGCTGATGCCGGTGTTAGCGGTTTTGCCCCCTTCCGCCCTTCCAGCGACTTCACCGCCATATACGTGACGGAGTCCCAGGCGTTGTGGATGCCGATGAAAAGAACCAGCAGCGCGAACGTAGCGATCCCAAACAATGCGGGAGCGTGGTTGAACGGCATCCAGATCGCGGAAACGAGCAGGATGACGTACGCCATCAACGGAAGCACTGTGTGCCAGATCCAGTCTTCCGTTTCTGGTTTGTAATTCTTCGTGCGCCCGGCTCGCCGTATGACGATCAACGTATAGCCAATCCCCAACGCTCCACATATTCCGACGACGGCTGCAGCCAGCGAGATTTCCGACCAGGGCATGCTGAGGATCGCCGAGACGAGCAGCACCGCGCAGAAGTGCACGATGGTCGGAGTGCCGAAAGCATCGACCTCGCCAGTGTCTGTGTTTATTTCGGTTTCGGCCGCGAGCGCCATGACGACGAACTGCAGTCCCGTCAGCGCCCCTGCCGACGAACCCACGATGATGTAGAAGTTCTCCCACGCCAACAGCGTGTCGTGTGCGACCATAATGCCTGAATATTGCCGGTTTCCGGCCGCTCAGCGCCAGTGCACTCGCCGTTAATGGCGGCGCTGCCTCCTCGACTGCATCACAGTTGATCGGCGAACATTGTCTTGTAGTGCCGATACCAGTCGCTCTGAAAAACCTCTGACGGATCGAGCCCGCGCTTGAGGCGCAGAAACCCAGGGAATTCGGGGTAAGCCGCGACGACCTGCCTTCGCTCCGCCCACCGGTGGTACGTGAGGTAATAGCTGCCGCCGTACTGAAGTCCGCGATCGATCAGGCGACGGAACTCCTGCTGCGCTCTGTCGATGCCAGCGGGATCCGGCATCACGTGAATATTGAAGATGATGCAGGCATAGGGCTCCTTCGCCCACCTGAGCATCGTCTCGTTGTCCCGCTCGATCAGACGGATGGTGCCGTAGATCAGGTCCGTCTTGTGCTCGAGAAAGTCGGAGCGCACATCGGTTAGGAAGCGAACGAGAGCATCGCGAGGGACGTAAATCTCCGAGATCATTTCCGTACCGTGGGCGTACTCGCCGAGTCGGGCGCCGAGGGCTTCGTGGTAGTCGGGGATGTAGGTGCTCATCTGATGCTCGTCGGACCAGTAGTACTGGCCTGACGTCGTCAGGTAGTAGCTCGAGTAGGCCTGGAACGCGCGGGCGCGGTCTACATGGGCAAGAAGGATCAGCTCGCGCCAGTCTTCCGGCGTGAGGCGGGCGCGATTCGAGGGCATCGGCGTCTCATCGTCCACCGGGCGATAGCAGGAGAAGACTCCCTTCCGCAGGAGCGCATCGGGATCGAGCTGCGTCGCGAACTGGAAATCACCGTACTCGTAGCCAGCGGCGATGCGCCGGTCGAACATCGCAGGCAGATCGCTGATATCGATGACCTCGACGGTCCGCTGTACCTTGTGGCGCCGTGTCAGCCGCAGCCGTACGCTCGCGATCGCGCCGAACAATCCGTATCCGCCGATTGCCGCCCGAAAAATTTCGTGGTTCTCCGTTCTGCTGCAGCGGCGAGTAACGCCGTCGGGGCCGACGATCGTAAAAGCGACGACGTCGCCAACGAATGGCGGTAGCCTCAATCCACGCCCGTGCACGTTCGCCGCAAGCGCGCCACCTATGCTCAGCTTGTCAGCTCCAGTCTGCTTCTGAATGAACGCCCATGGCTTGCTCTCGTTCACCTGGCTCTGAACGAGATACTGGTAAAGCTCCGGCCATTGAATGCCGGCCTCGACTTCGATCTCGCCGCCGCTGCGATCGAACTCGATCACTCGGCTCAACCCGTTCATGTCGATCAGGGTTGCGTTCGACGCGAACTGCTGGCAGCCCATAGCGTGCCTGCCACCCGCAACACTCACACCTCTCCCATCGCGGCGCGCCGCGCGAACGACGGACTGCAACGCATCGACGGACTCGGGGCGAGCGATGTCGTGAACTTTCGTCGGGTTCAGGTGCGAGTGGACGTCGTTGACGGTGACGCCATCGGCTGGCATCCCGGCGGAATGACGCGGAACGCAGCCGGTAACAGCGGTGGCAATGCCGGCCTTTGCGGCCAGCTCGACAAACTCACGCCTTGATATCATGACTCCTCCGGAATGGCGGCCAGGCACGGGAGATCGATCTGGCAGCGACGAAGATCATCCCGAGTGCGGCGCCCTGAATGACGTGGTAGAGCGCGTTGTGATCGAAGTAGATCGGATGAATTCCGACATGAAGCTGTTGGACCGCCGCCGCGACCAAAGTCAGCGCGAGGCCGGCTACTCCCCAGCGAACGCCCGCATCAGCACGGCGACGGTAAGCAGTTATAAACGTGAATAGCAGAAAGAGCGTGCTCGGCAGATAGGCGATGATTCCGACGTAGAACTTGCTGCTAACGAAGAGCACGAAGAGCGAGAAGATCACGAGCTGCGCGATAGCGAGGCGGCGAACGAGCACCGCCCTGCGCTCGGACAGATCAAGTACCGCGCCGATGTTCCATGCGGCGAGGCTGGTGATGAGAATCGCCAGGATGGTGGCGGGCCAGAGAATACGACGGCCCTGACTCAACGCCGGCAGGAAGAATCCGTGCACGGTCCCTCCGAGGATCGATGCGGCACCGATGGATGCGAAGAACACGACGAACCAGAGGCACAGCTCCTTGTCGCGTGCATCGAGGCGCGAGAGTGCGATCACAAAAACCGCGCTTTCGACTGCCAGCGCATAATCGGTGAGGGTAACGGCGGGCTCTGTCATGCCTCAGACTACCCTTCCAGCGATCCTCTCGCAGTACGCCGTTTTACGTAGTAATCTTTGGTGGCTCGCTACTATCGCTATCGGGGGTAAATCCAAGGTGAGAAACCACTTGCGTGCGGCCATTCTCGGTTTATTCGTGGCGACTGCCGCCAATGCTCAGAGCGCCACCGACTGGCCCAATCTGCAGAAGTATCGCGAGGCGAACGCCAAACTTTCTCCGCCAGTGAAAAACGAAAACCGCGTGGTCTTCCTGGGCAATTCGATCACCGAAGGATGGACGCCCTACTTCGCCACCATGTTTCCGGGTAAGCCGTATATCGGGCGGGGTATCGGCGGGCAGACAACGCCGCAGATGCTCGTAAGGTTCCGTCAGGACGTAATTGCGCTGAAGCCAAAGGTCGTGGTGATCCTCGCCGGAACCAACGACATCGCCGGCAACACCGGACCTTCCACACTCGAGATGATCGAGGACAACCTCGCCTCAATGGCCGAGCTGGCGAAGGAAAACGGAATTCGCGCCGTTCTCTCTTCGGTGCTTCCCGTCTGGGATTATCCATGGAAGCCGGGCTTGGAGCCCGCGCCGAAAATTATCGCGCTCAACAAGTGGATGAAGGACTACGCGCGCACACACGGCGCTGTGTATCTCGACTACCACTCAGCGATGGCCGACGCGCGCGGCGGGATGCGGAGCGAGCTTGCTTCCGACGGTGTCCACCCGAATGAAGCAGGATACCGGTTAATGGCGCCGCTCGCCGAACAGGCAATCCAAAAGGCACTACGCGGAAAACGATAACCAGCCGGACCCCTAATTGAACCGCGTAGTTCTCCAGAGCGCGGCGCCGACACCCACGAGCATTCCCAGCGTTGCCACTGCGAGCACGGCCGCCCACTCCCATCGCAACGCGATCTGAGGCGCGCGCGCCACAAGCGCAAACCCGATGATGATCGCTGTCGCGACACTCACCACCAGCCAGTCTATCCACGTGCGCGGGCGAGCGATCGAGGTCGTGTTTTCGCCAGCGATTCGCGATCTCGTGTATTCAGGATCGACCCCGTACCGCGCGCCTTCGCTCGCCGCGGCCTTCTGCCAGCGCAGATGCTCGCTGCGACTCACTGACGAAAGAGCGATGATGCCGGCGCCGATTGCCATCACGATCGATCCGCCAATGACCTGCGCGAGAACGGAGTGGGGCGCGCTACGGAGCTCGCCGAAAACGAGGATCCCCCACAACAGCCCCCACAACTGGTTCGTGTTCGAGAGTGGAATCCCGCGCGTGATCCCCGCGTACTTGACCGCGTATTGCTGGAACAGATCTCCGACTACCCACACGAAACCGCCCGCCAGCAGCCAGAAGAGGACGTGACGCGCGCCGGATAACTGCGCCCAGAGGGGGCCAGCTCCGCCAGAATAAGTGAGAGCAAGCACCGTCATCATCCCCAGCTCACCTACCGTGAAGAATGTGATGAAGGAGAGCGGGCTCATTCCCGTGAGGTAAGCTTTGCGGTAGGGGATGTACATCGTTCCCCATAGCACGCCGGCGGACAGCGCGGCGGCGACACCGCGAGCCGCGTCACGCGGTGGAACCTGGGCCGCCGATGCAATCGCCAGCGCTGTTGCTCCAGCGAACATGAGCACCGCGCCGCCGAGTACTCCAGCCCAGCGGCGCCAATCCGCGCCGCGCAGCTCCTGGAAGAAGAGGACGCCCCAGACGATTCCGAGCAGGCTGTTGCTGTTCCAGAGAGGGAAAGCGATGCTGAGCCCCACATCGCGCACGGCGAAAATGGTCAGCGTATTCGCGACCGCCCATAGACAGCCAGCGAGCACCGCCCACACGATGAGATGCGGCGCCTGTCGCAGGTCCGCCGCGATGTATGACGTGCCCTGGATCAGGGCGGGTAAGGTCCAGCGAGCGAGGAAAACACCGATCACCATCCCGAGCGAGATCACTACCGGTGACAACCCGAGCGTCACCAGCTTAGTCGGCGCCTCGGCTGCGCCGAGCCAGGCGCCGGCTGTGAGTCCGCACAGCATCCCGACGCTCTGAAGGGTGCGGAGACGGCGCGTGTCCAGTGCGCCCGGCTCCGCGGCGTCGCGGGACTCCTCGCGCTGGATCGCGCTCAAGAGATCCAGCGCAGCACGAGAAGTCCTCCGGCCAGCACCGCGACCGGTACCCAGAACTGCACGTCACGTAGAACAAGACCCAGCCAGCTACCAGAGTGCTGCTCTCGATCGTCGCTCATTGCTCTCCCTCAGCGGTCGGCGGGCAATACTGGTCGGGACTGGCAGCATCGCGCAAGGGTCGCGCGTATTCTGAACGAGGGCGCGGAGGCGCTTATCGATCGGTAACCACCCAGGAGAACCCGTGCAAACAATTTGGAGCCCTTTCCGTCTCGCATTTATAGCGGTGGTGCCAGTGATCGCGTGTTCGCGCGGCGAGTCGCAGACGGCGTTCGCCGACTCCGCGCCTTCGACGAAGGTAGCCGCCGTTCAGCCGGCGAACTCTGGCACCGCGGCGGCGCTTCGGCTTGGTCTCTCGCCGACGGGAAATGCCGCGCGCTACCGGGTGCGCGAGCGCCTGGTGGGACACGACCTTCCGAACGACGCGATTGGTGAGACGAAAACCCTCACCGGCGCGATCGAGTTCGACTCGAAGGGAAACGTCATCCCCCAATCATCAAAGTTTGTCGTGGACGCTGGGACCTTCGTGAGCGATAAGGATCGGCGCGATGGGTTCGTGCGCGGACGTCTACTCGACGCAGAGCAGTACCCGAATATCGTGCTGGTCCCTACGGGGGTCCGAGGCGTCAGTCTTCCGCTTCCGACATCCGGTACGGCGCCAATCGAGATGACGGGGGACCTCACCGTTCACGGGGTGACGCGGCCCACGACCTGGAAGGGGTCGGCCAAATTCCAGGACGGCAGAGTCACGGGTTTCGCCGCTACTTCGTTCACCTTCAACGACATACAGATGGAGCAACCGCGCGTTCCGGTGCTTCTCAGCGTCGCCGACACGATTCGCCTTGAGATCGATTTCGACCTCATTCGCCAGCGGTAGCCCGAATGCAGTGATTGGGGTTGCACCCAGGTGTAGATTTGTACCAGAATCATCGCCGAAGTCACCTCTCCAGATCTCGTGCCGACACATGGCTGACTCAGACAAGCCCCTCGCTCCATGGACCGCTTCGCGAAGCGCGAAGGAGAAGAACGTCGTACAGCGCGCGGTAACCGCGCTTCTGGATCAGCTCGCGCCGGAGAAAGTGCTGAAGCGCGGCGATACTCTTTCGCTCGACGTCGAGCAGCACCGCACGCCCAACGGATGCGTGCTGCAGGCGCCGACGGCAGCCGTCAGCGTGTCGTGGTTCTCCAAGACGGGGAAGGACACCCCGCTCGGCGAGCTCCACGTAGTCGTGTGGAAAGGAGTTGTTTCCCGCCGAGGCAGAGCTGCCAGCCCGGAAGGCGCCAAGGTGGTAAAAGAGCTGATCTTGCGTCCGATCGAGGCACCGGCGGACGAAAACGTGTGGAGGGCGATCGACGGGACTGAATTCGATACCGATGCCCTCGCCGCGCGCGTCATCGCGCTCCTGGAAGAACAGATCTGAGCGCCGCGTTGATCGCTGAAGGGGACAAGGTGCCGAATTTCTCCCTCGAGGCCGACGACGGAACCACCGTGACTCGCGATTCCCTCGCGGGAAAGAACGTGGTCCTCTTCTTTTACCCGAAGGACAACACGTCCGGCTGAACCATGGAAGCGTGCGAGTTTCGCGACGCTTTTCCCCGGTTCGGGGAGATTGATGCGGTTGTACTCGGAGTCAGCCCCGACAGCCTCGATTCACACCGCAAATTCCGGAAGAAGTACGAGCTGCCGTATCGACTGCTCTCAGACGAGGGTCACAAGCTTGCCGACTCCTTTGGAATCTGGAAGGAGAAAGCACTGTATGGGCGCAAGTACATGGGGGTCGAGCGGACGACCGTAATCATCGACCGCAAAGGGCGGGTCGCCCGCGTCTTTTCGAAGGTCAAAGTTCCGGGACACGCTCTCGAAGTGGAAAGGGCCGTGCGCGATCTGGGGTAACACCCGCTTCAGGGGGATGCGACCGGGACAGCCGCTTTCCTTCCGTCGTCGATGCCGAAGCCTAGCACGATCGTGCCGAGGACCAGCGCGGCCGATGTGAATAGAGGGACCGTTTTCCCGAAGTGATCGTAGGAAAATCCCGCCCACAACGGGATGATCACCCGCGATAGACCGCCGAATGTCTGCTGCACTCCCATGTACAGCCCGCGCTCCCTGCTCGAGATTACGCGCGACAACATCGAGGTCACGCAGGGAAAGGTGAAAGCGGTGCCAAGTGGAATCAGTGCTACCGCAATCGCGAGCATGGAGTACCCGCGCGCGAGAGGAAGTGTCGCCAGGCCCGTCGCAAGAAGGGCGAGCCCAACCCGCGACAGCTGCGCCTCTCCATATCGATCCACCATCTTCCCCAGAATTCCGGCGCGCGTAATGACCGAGATCACACCGACATAGGTGTAGAAGATCCAGATGTTGTCCTTGCTCACGCCGAATCTGTCGGCGAGAAACAGTGCGAGGATTCCCATCAATCCCGAGAACGCTCCCATCGCTATCGCGTAAATCCAGATAAGCCTCGGCGCGGGCTCGCCGGGGTGGGTGATCACGTAGGCAATCACCGTTCGCGACGTGCGCGGCTTCGCCACGTGTGCTTCCGTCATGTCCCGCGATTCGCGCAGGAACTTCCAGGCGAAGAAGATGTTCACCAGACACAGGCTCGCCGCTGCGAGACCAGGGCCGCTTCGACCAAACCTGAGCGCCATTCCCCCGATCGCCGGGCCGATTGCAACTCCGACGTTCGTCGCCGCCGAAAGCCAGCCGAGGGCCTTGGCCCGGCTATCGGGCTCGACTGAATCCGCGACGTAAGCCTGGATGACGCCGACGGTTCCGCCACCAGCACCCTGAACGATCCGCGATAGCAGCAATAACCAGATCGAGCCGGCATAAGCGAAGACTACGTAGGCGATACAGGATGCAGTGAGTCCAACGAGCAGAGCCGGGCGTCTTCCGTAACGATCGGAGAATCTTCCCCAGAACGGAGCGCTGAGAAGCTGCGCAGCTGTGAACGCGCCCATCAGAATCACGACGACGAGCGCGCCTCCTCCCATCTCGCGCGCGTAGAACGGCATCAGTGGGATGATCATCAGAACTCCCACCATGTCCACGAAGTTCGTGATGATGAGCACGAACAACTTGCCGCTCGCGACCTTCGACATGCGCCCGCTCACCGCCGACGCCCTGCTGCGCAGAGGGGACGCCATCTAGTCTTCTACCTTGCCGAGCGCGGCAGGAGGAACCGCTTTGCCAACTACGCCGGCGAGCGCGATGATAACGAGCAGGTAAGGAATCATTTCGATGAACTGAGACGGAATCGCGTGATTTCCCTGTAATTGTATCTGGAGCGTCTCCGCCGCGGCAAACAGCAAGCACGCCAGCGCGGCACGGATGGGGTTCCAGCGTCCGAAGATCACGGCAGATATCGCGATGAATCCGCGGCCAGCGGTCATCTGATCCGTGAACTGATGCTGATCGAGCGCGAGGTACACGCCGCCAAGTCCGGCGAGGATTCCGGAAATCGCTACTGCGAGATACCGGACGCGCTTTACGCTGACTCCGACGCTCTCGGCCGCTTGTGGATGCTCACCAGCCGCGCGCACACGCAAACCGAACGGTGTTCTGTAAATCACGAATGCCACGGCTGGTGCAACCAGTAGTCCGAGCCAGAGAAGGGGATTGTCGAATCCGCCGGCTTTGATGTTTCCGCCGAACCCTGGCACCCTCGGCGAATTCGAAGAGCTGGCGAAGAAAAGCTTGAGGAAGAACCGCGTCACACCGATTGCCAGAAGATTGATCGCGACGCCAACCACTACCTGGTCGGCGCGATAGCGAATCGTCGTGATCGCATGAATGAGAGCGAAGACGAGCCCGCCGACCATCCCGCTCAGAACCCCGATCCACGGACTTCCCGAGTAGTGGGTGCCGACGACGGCAGCGAACGCGCCGCCCAACATGAACCCTTCCAGCGTCAGGCTCACGATTCCCGACCGTTCCGCTACGACTCCGCCGCTCGCCGCGAAAAGATACGGGATCGCGATGCGGATCATCTGCATCAGGAACGAAAGCGGGTTCACGCGTCGCTCCTTCTGCGCGCGCTTCTCAGCAGACGCCGGACTTCGGGCACGGACGTGGCGACGGCGATGATGACGACGCCCTGAAGCACGTCCATCATCTGCTTCGGGACGAAAGCGTGGATTGCAAGACCGCCCTGCGAGAGCGTCGCGAAGAAGAAGGCCGCGAGCAGAACACCGAACGGATGGTTTCTGCCGACGAGCGCGACGGCGATTCCGAGGAAACCCGCGCCGCTGGCGAACCCATCTTCGTAGTAGTGCTTGTATCCGAGCACGTAGTTGATGCCGCCCATTCCGGCAATCACGCCGGAGAAGGTGAGGGCCTTCATCCACACCCGGCCGACATTGATCCCGCCGTACTCCGCCGCTGCTGGCTGCAGACCGACGGCTCGCAGCTCGTAACCGCCGCGCGCGCGAAAGAGATAGAGCCACACCGCCGCTGCGACGATCACCGCGACGACAAGCGCGAGATTCGCGGCAGAGCCGTGGAATTTCGGATTGATGTCGGCAAGGCGAGGCAGGACTCCGGCGTGGATCTCAGGAGTGTGCAGCGTCTCCGGAACGTGCATGTGGCCGGCGATGAACCAGTTGAGCAGGGCGAGCACGATGAAGTTGAGCATGATCGTCACGATCACTTCGTGCGCGCCGAATCGGGTCTTGAGGTACGCAGGCACCGCACCGACGACTCCGCCGGCGCAGCCAGCGGCGACCATGCAGAGAATGAGCGCAATAGCGAGCGGGGTGCCGCCAGGAAGCACCAGACCGGTGAGCGCGGCAGCGAACCCACCAGCCGCGAGCTGGCTCTCGCCTCCTATGTTGAACAGTCCAGCGCGGAGCCCGAACGAGACGGCGAGTCCGGTGAAGGCGAGGGTGGTCGCCTTGTAGAGAACCTGGCCGAATCCGTAGGCGTTTCCCCAGGTGCCTTCCAGCAACAAGCGATACACGACAGCGGGCGATTGTCCGTAACTCAGGATCAACAGGTCGCCGCAAATGAGAGCGACAAGGAGCGCGACGAGCGGCGGAATAAGCGCTTCTTCAGCGCGCTCGCGCCACGGCGTCCCGGCAAATGCCGGCTTCGTGCCGCCGGCCACCGGTGAAGCGGTCACGCGGCGTTTCCTTTCTTCGTGCCAATCATGTACTCGCCGAGTACTTCCTCACTGGCTTCTGACGCGGGCATCACTGTCGCGAACTTGCCGCGATACATCACGGCCACCCGATCCGACAGTGCGAGCACTTCATTCAGCTCGGCGCTTACCAGGAGGATCGCCTTTCCTTTGGAGCGCGCCTCGAGCAGCTGCTGATGAATGAATTCGATCGCGCCGACGTCGACGCCGCGAGTCGGCTGTGAAGCGAGAAGAACGGAGAAGCTACGGCCCATCTCCCGGGCCACGATAACCTTCTGCTGATTGCCACCCGAGAGAGAGCGCGCGGCGAGAACCGGATTCGCCGGTCTGATGTCGAACGCAGAAATCTCCTGCAGCGCGTTCTCCATTACCCGATCTTTGTCGAGCAGGCCCCTTTTCGCGAAATATTTCTGGACTCCAAGTATCAGGTTGTCGGCAACCGTATACTCGAGAATCAGTCCGCGACGATGCCTGTCTTCGGGGATGTGCGACAACCCCGCATCGTGTCGGGCGGCGACCGGCCGGCGGGTGATGTCGACTCCATCGATCAGGATGTCGCCGCTGAAAACTGGTCTCAACCCAGCAAGGGCTTCAACCAGCTCCGTCTGACCGTTCCCTTCGACGCCCGCGATGCCCAGTATCTCCCCGGGTTTGATGCTGAAGCTCACTCCATCGACAGCCCGGATGCCGCGCGAGTTGGCGACGTTGAGACTTCTCACCTCAAGCCCGTGATCCCGCGGGGGCTCGGTGCCGCGAGGATTCGGCTGAACGCGCTTCCCGGCAGAGAGTAAAACCTCCCGTCCAACCATGGCGCGGGCGATCTCCGCGGGCGTGGTCTCGGAAGTCTTGATGCGCGCCACCGTCTCACCCGCGCGCATCACCGTGATCGTATCTGACAGATTGACAACTTCATCCAGGCGGTGGGTGATCAGGATGATCGTCGCTCCGTTGTCGCGCAACCTGCGGAGCACCGCCCACAACTCCCGCACTTCCGGCGGCGAGAGCACCGCCGTCGGCTCATCGAGCACCAGAATCTTTGCGCCGCGATAGAGGACCTTGAGGATTTCTACCCGCTGCGCTTCGCCAACAGAGAGATCCGAAACGAGACTGTCAGGCGAGATGACGAGTCCCGTTTCGTTGGAGAGCTTGCGTACATCGTCGGCAGCGTGATGGTAGTCGAGAACGAAGAGCCGGGTCTTGGGCTCGCAGCCGAGTACGAGGTTTTCCGCGACGCTCAGAGTCGGGACCAGCATGAAATGCTGATGGACAATGCCGATACCGGCAGCGATCGCGTCGCTGGTGGACCAGCCAGTTACATCACGGCCATTCACCTCGACGCGCCCTGCGTCGGGCTTCATGAGTCCGCCGAGTATCCGCATCAATGTGGATTTGCCGGCGCCGTTCTCTCCGACGAGGGCGTGGATTTCACCCTGCATCACCTCGAGCGATGCGCCCCGGTTCGCCCGGATGGCGCCGAATGATTTATCGATCCCCACCATCCGGATCGCTGCGGTCATCGAGTGCTGGGCACCTTGATGCGTCCGGCGATTATCTCCTGCCTGAGCTCCTCGACCCGCGCGTGCGCGCTGTCGGGGATGAGCGCGCGGTTGCGGTCGTCGTAGATGTAGCCGACGCCGCCCTCCTTCAATCCGAAGGAGTAGATCCCGCCCTCGAAGGTGTGGCTCTGCACTCTGCGGATCGCGTCGAACGTCACCGTGTTCACGCCTTTCACCATCGAAGTGAGAACGTGTCCGGGCGCTTCATCGTTCTGGTCGGAATCCACTCCGATCGCGAGCTTGTTGGTCGCGCGGGCAGCCTCGAAGACCCCTTGTCCCGTCGAGCCGGCGGCGTGGAAAATCACCTCGACGCCCTGGTTGTACTGGCTGAGCGCCAGCTCCTTGCCTTTGCCAGGATTCTTGAACGCGTCGGGTGTCACGCCGGCGTACTGGGCGATCACCTGACAATCGGGACACACTTTTGTCACACCGGCGCGATAGCCCGCCTCGAATTTGTGAATCAATGGGATATCCATCCCGCCCACGAATCCAACTTTCTTCGAGTGCCCGACCAGCGCAGCCAGCGCGCCCACGAGGTACGATCCTTCCTCCTCGCGGAACTTGAGCGCGGCCACGTTGGGCGGTGGCGGAATGACGTTCCCGTTCTTGTCCGTCGCCAGCGCGTAGTCGATGCCGGCGAACGAAGTGCCGGGATACTCCTTGGCGAGATTGGCCAGATCGTCGGTGAAGATGAATCCCACACCGATGACGAGATTCATCCCTTCGGCGGCCAGCAATCTCAGTCCCGCTTCGCGATCTGCGCCCTCACCGGGCTCGATGAAACGGATGTTGGAGCCGAGCATCTTGGTGGCGCTGTCAGCGCCCGCATAGGCACCGTCATTGAACGACTTGTCGCCTCGGCCACCGACGTCGAGCACGATCCCGATCCGGGTCGGCGACGTCTCCTTCCCCTCGGCCTTGGCGTTCCGACGAGTGAAAAGGAGAGCGATGTGTACGGCGAGGAGCAGGGAGGTGACGAGGATCAGCTTTCTCATCTGAACAGAAGAATCGCCCAGAACACAACGCGTTGCAAGACAAGCGGGCAATCGCTAGTTGAGCGCAAAGAAGGAATCGTCGGTCGATGCTAGTTGAGTGCAAAGAAGGAATCGTCGGTCGATGCTAGTTGAGTACAAAGAAGGAATCGTCGTCCCCCTTTCAAACGCATCACGTGGTGCATTGATTTGAGAGCATGGTCGGTCGAATACGGACGCGCTTTCTCGTGGTGGGAAGCGGAGTTGCTGGGCTCCACACTGCATGGCGCGCTTCCGCGGACGGCGACGTGATGGTGCTGACCAAAAGGTCGCTGTTCGATAGCGCGACGGCGTACGCCCAGGGCGGGATTGCCGCTGCGCTTGGCGCCGGGGATTCTCCCGAGCTGCATCGGCAGGACACCCTCGCCGCTGGCGCGGCCCTCTGTGATGCGAAGGCCGTCGAGGTGCTAGTCGAAGAAGGACCTGCTCGCGTCCGTGAGCTAGCGACCGCGGGAGCGCGCTTCGACCTCGAGCCCGGCGGAAACTTCAAGCTCGGTCGCGAGGCGGCGCACTCCCGGCGGCGCATCGTGCACGCGCACGGAGATCAGACCGGCGCCGAAGTCGCGCGCACTCTGATAAAGCGCGTGAAGGAAAGCGAGAATATCGAAGTGCTCGAGAAGGCACGTATCCTCGATCTCATCGTGGAGAATGGAGTGACGTTCGGCGTGCGCGCGACGGTAGCAGGCAAACCCGTCGAGATCCTCGCCGACGCGACTGTGTTGGCAACCGGAGGATGTGGTCAGGTCTACCGGTACACGACGAATCCGCAGGTTGCGACCGGCGACGGCTACGCCATCGCGCATCGCGCGGGCGCCACTCTCGCCGATATGGAGTTCGTACAGTTTCATCCGACTGCACTGGACACGCCCGAGAATCCGCTGCAGCTGATCTCGGAAGCGGTGCGCGGCGAAGGCGCGGTTCTCCTCAACGAGGACGGTGAGCGCTTCATGCTGAAACGGCATCGACTCGCCGAGCTTGCTCCCCGTGATGTGGTGGCTCGCGAGATTTTCCGGCAGAAGGCCGGCGGAAAGGGAGTCTTTCTCGATGCGCGGATGCTCGGCCGGACTTTTGAGAAGAGGTTCCCGGGAATCTTCGCCATCTGCCGCGCCCGCGGCGTCGATCCGGCAAACGATCTGATCCCGATCACACCGGCTGCCCACTATATGATGGGCGGGATCGTCACCGACCTGCGCGGCCGAACCAGCCTCAATCGGCTATACGCGTGTGGAGAAGTGGCACGAACCGGAGTTCACGGAGCCAATCGCCTCGCCTCGAATTCTCTGCTCGAAGGTCTGGTGTTCGCCGAGCGCGTGGCGAGAGACATGATCCAGGTCAAGAAGCTGCCGACACCGCCGCGCAAAAAGACTTGGGATGCGCCGGCGCTGAGAGATCGTGGCGCCGCACAGGTTGCCGCCGACACTATCAGACAAGTGATGTGGGACTACTGCGGGATCGATCGAAGCGCGAAGGGATTGAGACTCGGGGTCGCCAAGCTCGCCGAGATCGAGTCGCGCCTGCCCGTTGGGGCTACCGAGGAGATAAATATGGCGCAGACCGCCCACCTCATCGCCGATGCTGCGCTGTTGAGAAAGGAGTCTCGCGGCGGACATTATAGGAGCGACTTTCCCCGCGCCAAACGCAAATGGAGTGGCAAGCACATCGAATGGTAGATACGACGGCTAATCTATACGCTGAGCTGCAGCAGGAGATCAGGAGTCTCGCACGCGTGCGCAACGCGGTGATAATCGCGCACAACTACGAGCGACCGGAAGTGCAGGATGTTGCCGATTTCGTCGGTGACTCGCTCGGATTGAGTCGCGAGGCGGCCAAGACGAAAGCCGACGTCATCGTGTTCTGTGGAGTGCACTTCATGGCCGAGACGGCCGCAGTGCTCTCACCGCAGAAAACTGTACTGCTGCCCGATCTCGCCGCGGGATGCTCCCTCGCGGCCACCATAAATGCGGAGCAGCTGCGGGACTGGAAAGCGGAACATCCGGGAGCGGTCGTGGTGTCGTACGTGAACACGACTGCAGAAGTGAAAGCGGAGAGCGACTACTGCTGCACTTCGGGCAATGCGGTCGAGATCGTCAACTCCATTCCGGCCGACAAGCAAATCCTCTTTCTCCCCGACATGTTCCTCGGCGCGCACGTGCGTCGCATCACAGGACGCGCGAACATGCACGTCTGGATGGGCGAGTGTCACGTGCACGCGGGGATCGATCCTGAGGACATCAGGTTGCAGCGCGCCGCTCACCCCGGCGCGGAATTCCTGATCCATCCCGAATGCGGCTGCGCGACGAGCGTGGTCGAGGCGGTGTCGGCGGGTGACATCGATCCCGTGGGTGTGCAGATCCTGTCCACCGAAGGGATGATAAAACGTCCTAAGATCTCGGAGAATGACGAGTTCATCGTCGCGACGGAAGTTGGAATTCTGCACCGGCTGCGGCGGGAGAATCCGAACAAGACGTTCCATCCGGCAAATCCCGAGGCGGTGTGCGCGTTCATGAAGGTGACGACGCTGCCGAAGGTGCTGAATTCTCTGCGTCGGATGGAGCACCGCATCACCGTGCCGGAGGACATCGCCGCGCGCGCGCGCCTGGCGATCGAGCGGATGGTGTCGATCGGGGGTCAGACTTCTCTCTCTCCGATTCCCGAAGCGTCGGTAGATCCCGGCGAATGACGGCTCAGCGGGATAACGAGCTCTCCGCTCACGGATTCTTCTGGGAGGAAGGTCTCCACTTCCCGCTGACTGCAAAGGAGACGCGCGCGATTGTCGCCGCCGCGCTCGAGGAGGACGATACCAAGCACGACATCACTACTGCCGCGACAGTCCTGTCGGATCGACGCGCCAGATGCAGGCTGGTTGCTCGACAGCCGGGCGTGATCGCGGGACTGCCGCTTGCGCGCGAAGCGTTCGAGCAGCTGGACAAGGCAGTGACGATTCGGATCGACCACGATGATGGCAGCCCAGTCGGCCGGGATACGCCGGTGATGTTTCTCTCCGGTCATGCGCGTGGGCTACTCTCCGCCGAGCGCGTGGCGTTGAACTTCGTGCAGCATCTGTCGGGAATTGCGTCCCTCACCGCGCGTTACGTGGAAGCGGTGGCGGGAACCCGCGCCCATGTTCTTGATACGCGGAAGACCACGCCAGGGCTGCGGCGTCTGGAGAAGTACGCAATACGCGCGGGTGGGGGACTGAATCATCGGATGGATCTTTCCTCGGGAGTCTTGATCAAGGACAACCATCTCGCCGCGGTCGATGGCGACATCCGGATTGCTGTCAAACGGGCGCGAGCGATCGGACCGGCGGGGATCAAGGTGGAAGTGGAGTGTGAGACGCTCGAGCAGGTGAAGACCGCCATCGATGCAGGAGCCGACGTCATCATGCTGGACAACATGTCGTTGGTGGAGCTGAGAGAGGCGGTGAAACTGGTCGACGGCAGCGCGGTGACGGAGGCGTCGGGCGGAGTTACGCTCGAGACCGTGCGCAGGATCGCCGAGACCGGGGTCGACTGGATATCCGTTGGCGCGCTTACGCACTCGGCGCCGGCGCTCGATCTGGCACTGGATTTCGATTGATGAATGCAGAAGTGTGAAATCAACTACAACTGAAGACTCGAGAGGACCATCATCATGGATCGTAGAGATTTCGTGCGGCTCGGTGCGGTGGCAGGGACCCTTGCTCTGCGTGGCAAACCGTTAGGGGCGGAAGTCGTCACTGGCGAAGGGGTGCGGGCGCTTCGCCCGGCGACAAATCGTTTTTCGATCGCGCCTTTTGCCCTCGAGGAAACCACTCTCGCGGATCTCCAGTCGGCGATGGCGTCGGGGCGGATGACGGCGCGGTCGATAACGCAGCAGTACCTCGATCGAATCCAGGCGCTCGATCGCACGGGACCGACGCTACGGAGCGTGCTCGAGATCAATCCCGATGCATTGTCGATTGCCGACTCCCTCGATCGCGAGCGGAAGGCCGGCAAAGTGCGCGGGCCCCTGCACGGAATCCCGATTCTGATCAAGGACAACATCGGCACCGCCGACCGAATGACGACGACGGCCGGGTCGTACGCTCTCGCCGGATCGATCGCACTCCAGGATGCCACCATTGCCGCCAGGCTTCGTGCGGCCGGCGCGATCCTGCTCGGCAAGACGAATCTCAGCGAATGGGCAAATTTCCGGTCGACGCACTCGTCGAGCGGCTGGAGCGGACGTGGCGGGCAGGCGAAAAACCCGTACGTGCTCGACCGAAACCCGTGCGGCTCGAGCTCGGGGACCGGGTCCGCGGTCTCCGCGAACATGTGCGCTGTAGGTATCGGTACCGAGACGGACGGGTCCATCGTGTGCCCGTCGTCGGTCAACGGAATCGTGGGAATCAAGCCGACACTTGGCCTTGTGAGTCGGGCGGGAATCATCCCGATCGCGCACAGCCAGGACACCGCTGGCCCAATGACGCGCACTGTGCGAGACGCAGCCATCCTGCTCGGAGTGCTGGCTGGTGTGGATGCGCGCGATCCTGCGACATCATCGACCGGCACGCGTGGCCAAACGGACTATACGAAATTTCTCGACCCGAAGGGATTGCGTGGGGCAAGGATCGGTGTCGCCCGAACGAAATTCTTCGGCTATAGCGACGTTACAGACAAGCTCATAAACGATGCGATCGATGCAATGAAGGCGAGCGGCGCGGTGATCGTCGATCCCGCCAATATAGAGACCGCCGGCAAGTTCGACGATGCCGAGTTCGACGTGCTGCTTTATGAATTCAAGGCGGATCTCAACAATTACCTCGCATCACTGGGACCCAAGGCCCCGATGAAATCGCTCCAGGACATCATCGCTTATAACGAAGCCCACAAGGATCAGGAGATGCCGTTCTTCGGGCAGGAGATAATGATCCAGGCGCAGGCGAAGGGGCCGCTCACCGAGAAAAAGTACCTCGACGAGCTCGCCAGCAATCTGAAGATGTCACGCACCGACGGCATCGACGCGACGATGGACAAGTACAAGCTCGATGCGATCGTGGCGCCGACGGGGAGCCCGGCGTGGCCAACTGATCTGATCAACGGCGATCATTTCACGGGCGCGAGCTCGACACCCGCGGCTGTAGCCGGATATCCGAACATCAACGTGCCCGCGGGGTTTTCGCACGGCTTGCCGGTGGGGATCTCCTTCTTCGGCCGCGCGTACAGCGAGCCGACCCTGATCAAGCTCGCGTACGCCTACGAGCAGTCCACCAAGCATCGCCGTGGGCCACAATTCATTCCCACGCTCGGCGACGCAGGCTGATTCAACTCTCCTGCGCAGCTATTCGTCGAGGATGGCGTCAGTAACGAAATAGCCCTTGCCGGCGCGGACCGCGGCGGCCACGCCGCGACGGGTGTCGTCCACGTCCTCCTCCCGCGCGTCGAGCATGTTACGATTCCCGCGGAAGCGCCGGCCGGCTTCGACGCAGAACAAATCGCATAGCGCGATCTCTCTCTCGCAGGCCTCCACTCCGCGCTCGTCGATCAGACTCTGGGTCCGCGCGATCACCGACGCCGTTGCGAACAGATCGATCGCCATGTTCGCCAATCTCTCCAGCACCAACTGCCTGTCTACGATCTTTTCGCGATGGCGCAGGATCGCCCGGTCAGTCCCGGAGCCGAGCTCGGCTACGTGCTTCTCGAAATATTCCTTGTGCTTCTTGAGGCGCTCGTGGACGTCGATGTCCAGCGTCGACGTCTGACCCAGTCTGAGCTTCACGCGCGAGGTAGCGTATCCGCTCAGCAACCCAAGATTGCGCAGCGGTCGCCTTAGAGCGGAGCCGATCTCCTTGAGAGCTTCGGCTGGCGCCTGCACCCCGTTCAAGGCAATAAAGAGTCGCAGCACCTCGTTCGCACCCTCGAAGATGCGATTGATGCGCGAGTCGCGGAGAAACCTTTCGTACGGGTACGGTTTGACGTATCCGCGGCCGCCGGCGAGCTGCACCATGTCGTCAGCTGCACGCCACACCATCTCGCTGGCGAAGACCTTGGCGCACGCAGCCTCGAGCGAGAAATCGTTGTCGCCGCGATCCACCAGCGACGCGAGAACGCCGAGCATTGCGTCGGATGCGTAAATCTCGCTCGCCATCCTGGAGAGCTTGCGCTGCGTGATCTCGAAATCGGCTAGCGGATGTCCGAACTGCGCTCGCTGCTCGCCGTACGCCGTCATCTCCTTCAGCGTGCGCTTGGTGCCCCCTGTGCATCCCGCTGCGAGAGTGAGTCTCCCTGCATTCAGCACGTGAACAGCCACGCTGAATCCTCTTCCCATACTGCCCAGCAAATGATCTGCCGGGACTTCCAGCCCTTCGTAACTCAGCTCGGCCTGCGTAGAGCCACGAATCCCGAGCTTACGCACTGTACCAACCACCCGAAAACCAGGCATATCAGGCCGGATGAGAAACGCCGTCATGCGCGGTACAGTCTCACCGCGGCGCTGCACGAATGCCTGCGCGAAAGTCGCGATTACCCCGGCGCGATGTCCGTTACCGATCCAGATCTTCCGGCCGTCGAGACGCCAGTGCGATCCGTCTGGCGCCAGTGTCGCCGTCGTTCTGATGTTCTGCGCATCCGAGCCGACCTCGGGCTCCGTCAGCGCATAGGCAGCGAGAAAATCGCCGCGAGCGAGGGGCGGCAGATATCGCTCCTTCTGCTCATCGTTGCCGTGGAGCACAATCGCTTTCGATCCGAGGCCACAATGGACGCCCACCATAACGGCGAGCGACGCATCAATCGCCGAGAGCGTCTCGAACACCCGGGCATACGCCGACGATGAGAGCTCGAGTCCGCCGTACCTCTTCGGGATGGTGAGTCCCAGCATCCCGATCTCGGCGAACGCGCGGATGACGTCCTCCGGAATCGTCTCTTCGTCGTCGTATTTGGCAGAGTCGATCAGATCACTTTCCAGCCGGCGTAGCTCTTTGATAAGCCGGCGAACCGTCCGCGCTTCGTCAGGATTCCGCTCGTCGAGCCGGCGCGGGTAGGGGAAGAGAAGCGAGTCGAGCACCACACCCGCGAATATCCCGCGGGTGAAAGATGGATTTTGGTCAGTCACTCAGAAATTGCTCTCGCGGTTGATCCGCTGTTACGCCGTTGCCGGCAGAGCATCACGCCGTCTCAGCCAACGCCAGTGAATAGTGAAGAGAACGGCAGCCAGCGTGATGAGAAGCAGGTTGCCGACGAGCGAGCGGATCGCGTGGAATTTGGCGTTGCCTATGGCCGCCTCGCGCTCTGCGTCGTACAGCTTCCGCAATTCGACGTCGGATAACGTATCCGCCTTGCTCCTCACGGGCACGGCAGCGGCTGGCATCGGGCCGTTCTGATCTTTCGCGACAAATCGGCTCCGGTCCGCCGCCTTGTAGAGCTCGAAGTTTGTTATTGGACGGCCCCCGGACTCGGCCCGCAGCGGATCACTCAAATCGAAGGCGGCATCTACCACAGACTTTATCGAGACGAGCATCATGATGACCGTGATGAAACAGACAGCATACCCGTAGGCTTGTGGGACGCGTGAATTGACACCAGTCATGTTCTCTTCTCCTTTAGACGCCGGCTGCGGCAGTCGGTGTGATCTTCGCTGCGTTCTCCAACTGACCCGAAAATACTTCCGGTGCCGTTACCGGTTTGTCGCAAGTGTAGGCGCGACATACGTACGCCGCCGGCTTTCCGTCGATGAGTGACCGATCGTTGAGAAGCTTCACCGGCGAGCTGGCCGTCGGTGCTCCTCCGACCAGAACAAGCGCTGGAACGTACTGTTCAGCGACCACTCTCTCCAGTGCTTTGAACGGCGCACCGTTGATATCGCCGACCAGTGCGACCTCGATCGCGCCATTCAGCTCCATGTCCGCGCATCCCAGCAGATGGCCAAACGCAGTCGGGTACCTCGTCATCGTGTCGGCGAGCGATTCCAGCATGAAAGCGGCGCGGCGACGAAACTCGGTGTTCTGCTGCAGCTCCGAAAGCTGGAACAGCAGCTCGATTGCGAGCGAAGTGCCGGACGGCGTCGCGTTGTCGGTGACGTCGCGCGGCCGAGCGATGAGCTGCTCCGCATCCTTTGCGGTGTCGAAGAACGCGCCGACAGTGTCATCCCAGAACCATTCGATCAATGCGTGGGCGATCTCCTCCGCGGCCTTGACCCAGCGCTGATCGAAGGTGAGCTCGTAGACGGCGAGAAACCCGAGGGCGATTGCGGCGTGATCCTCGAGGAATCCGCTGATTCGGGTGACACCTTCCTTGTGCGAGCGCATCACCCTTCCGTTCTTCACCATCGTGGTGAGCAGGAATTCCGCGTTTCGGATCGCCAGCTCCCGGAAATTCTTGCGGTCGAAGACGCGGGCGGCGGTTGCGACTCCGCGGAGCATCAGGCCGTTCCAGGCGGCGAGGATCTTCTCGTCGCGTCCGGGCCAGACTCGCCTGGCGCGGGCGTCGTAGAGGATGCGTCTGGCGCGCGTGAGGACGGCGTCGAGCATCTCCTCGTCCACGCCAGCGCGTTTGGCTGCGAAACCGGGGTCCGTGCGGACGAAGAGAATGTTCTTCCCCTCGAAGTTTCCATCACGGGTGACGCCGTAATAGACCTTGAAAACGCGGGCGTCGGCGCCGAGGAGAGCGTCGAGTTCCTGCTCGGTCCAGACGTAGAACTTTCCCTCGTGTCCTTCGCTGTCGGCGTCGAGCGAGGAATAGAATCCGCCTTCCGGCGAAGTCATCTCGCGCGCGACCCATTCGACGGTCTCTACGCTTACCCGCTGCACCTCTTTGTCTTTGGTAGCCTGCCAGAGATTTGCGCCGAGCCGGATTAAGAGCGCGTTGTCGTAAAGCATCTTCTCGAAGTGAGGCACCAGCCAGGAAGCGTCAACGGCGTAACGCGCGAATCAGCTGCCGACCTGATCGTAGATTCCACCCCGCGCCATCTTCTGGAAGGAGTTGGAGGCGATGTCGAGGGCGTGCGCGGTGCCGGTACGTTTCCAGTATCTGAGCAGGAAATCCAGAGCCATTGTCGACGGAAACTTCGGCGCGCTGCCGAACCCTCCATTCCGCTCATCGTACTTCTGTAGCAGCGAGCGGTACGCCGTCTCGAGCAACTTCGGCGAGAGTGCTCCTTCGCTCTGTGCTCGCACGAGGTTGGTCTGATAGATCTCTTTCAGCTGGCCCGCGGTGTCGGAGACTTGCGGGCGCCTCTTCGTGTAGGCGTCGCTCACCGATTCGAGAACCCGCCGGAACGATGGGAGCCCCTGACGGTCATCCGGCGGATAATAGGTGCCGCCAAAAAACGGGCTCCCGTCCGGCAGCAGAAACATCGTCATCGGCCAGCCGCCGTGTCCCGTCATCGCCTGCACTGCCTGCATGTAGATGCCATCGATGTCGGGACGCTCTTCGCGATCGACTTTGATGTTGACGAACTTCTCGTTCATGAAGCGCGCGGTGTCTTCATCCTCGAACGACTCGTGCGCCATCACGTGGCACCAGTGGCACGCCGCGTAGCCGATGCTGAGGAGGATTGGCTTGTCCTCGGTCTTTGCCCTCTCGAGCGCCTCAGATCCCCACGGATACCAGTCCACCGGATTGTCGGCGTGCTGGAGGAGGTAGGGACTGGTTTCTTTGGCGAGACGGTTAGGCATGAGACCAGAAAGAGTCCGAGTCATGTCGACTCGAAGCAGGCTTGACGTATTTTATCTCAAGACGAATGGATCCCGTGATGGAATCTATGTCTTCAAGGCAAGGAGATGGATATCTGAATGATTCTATTCCTCATAGCACTAGGCGGTGCCGCAGGATCGGTATTGCGGTATCTACTCGGAGGCCGCGTGCAACATTTCGCACCCCACGGCTTTCCGGTCGGAACGCTCACTGTAAACGTGCTCGGCTGCCTTCTCATCGGCGTTCTGGCGCGGTTTTTTCTCAACATGCAGACGGCCGGAGAGTGGCGAGCTCTGCTTATCGTCGGATTCTGCGGGGGATTCACCACTTTCTCCACCTTCAGCATCGAGACGGTCGGGCTGATCGAAGGCGGCGAGTACGCTCGCGCCGGGACGTACATTGCGGGCAGCGTCTTGCTATGCATCACGGCGACTTTTGCAGGGATGGCGGCCGCGGCAACGTTTGCGCGCAATGGGTGATCCGGCTTGCTGGTCGCATCTCTTTCCTGACGACGACACCAATGAATCTTCGAGCATGACAAACGCGAAAACTTCGGCAAACACTACTTGCGCGATCTCTTCAGATCTGGAGGACTTCCTCCGCAAGAACGATTCACGAATCCACGACGAGCTGTTCGAGTTTCTGCGCATTCCGAGCGTCAGCGCGAAGTCGGAGCACAACGCCGACACCAAGCGCGCCGCAGAGTGGGTGAAGAATTCGCTCGACAAGATCGGTGTGCCGGCGAAGATCTATCCGACGGCGGGACACCCGATCGTCGTCGGCGAATGGAGAAAGGCTCCCGGAGCGCCGACAGTTCTCATCTACGGGCACTACGACGTACAACCGGCCGAACCACTCGATCTGTGGACGTCGCCCCCGTTCGAGCCGACAGTGCGAGATGGAAACATCTTCGCACGCGGCTCAGTCGACGACAAAGGTCAGCTCTTCCTCCACATCAAAGCGCTCGAAGCGCATCTGGCGACCCGCAAGAAACTCCCGGTGAATGTGGTCGTGATCGCCGAAGGCGAGGAGGAAATCGGGAGCGACCACCTGGCAGCTTTTGTCGAGGAGCAGAAAAATCTCCTGAAAGCAGACGCGATCGTGATCTCGGATTCAGCGATGTTCGCGCCGGGACTGCCGTCGATTTTGTCGTCGCTGCGGGGTCTCGCCTATTTCGAGATCAACGTTCAGGGACCCGCAAGCGATCTCCACTCGGGAAGCTATGGCGGCGCGATCGTGAACCCGGCGATGGCTCTCGCTCGAATTCTGGCGACGTTCCACGACGAAAACGGCCGAATCGCGATTCCCGGCTTCTACGACAAAGTGCGGGAGTGGGATCCGAAGATTCGCGAGCAGATGCGATCGCTCCCGTACGACGACAAGACTCTCATGAAAGAGACGGGCGTCGACGCACTCGGCGGCGAGAAGGGGTACACCACTCTCGAGAAGCTGTGGATTCGGCCAACTTGTGAGGTGAACGGCCTGTTGAGCGGCTACACCGGCGAAGGCGCCAAGACGGTGCTGCCCGCGAAGGCGATGGCGAAGGTCAGCTGCCGTCTCGTACCGGACCAGGATCCAGCCGACATCGAGAAGTTGCTGAAGGCGCACGTGGCGAAGGTTGCGCCCAGGGGCGTGAAGGCGCGCGTAGATGCCCTGCATGGCGGGCGGCCGTGGCGCGCCGAGCTCAATGGTCCGATCTTCGACGCCGCGCGGAGGGCGCTGCGTGCCGCATTCGGAAAGGACCCCGTAATCACGGGCGAAGGCGGATCGATTCCCGTCGTCGGAGATTTCGAGAAGATACTTGGCGCACCTGTGCTACTGGTCGGCTTCGGCCTTCCGGGAGAGAACGCGCACGCGCCCGACGAGTGGATTAGCGACGATAACTTCCGGCTGGGGATGCGCGCCGTCGCTACGCTATGGGACGAGTACGCTAAGGGGTGAGCGGAGGCTGGAAACTCCCAACTGCAACTCCAACTCAACTGCAACTGAACGGGTGCGAGACGTGAGTAGCACAGCTGCTAGTTGTCAGTTCACTACGTCGGGACGTTATTGGCTCGGCTAGAGCACAAGCAAAGGGCTCTAGCTCAAAGACTACTGAGGGAAGTCTGGGCGTAGTGAACTGATCACTTGAAGCTACGCCACTGACAACTCGCACCCGTTCAGTTGCTTTTGATCTTGACCAACCGAGCTGCCAGAAACTCGCACCCGTTCAGTTGCAGTTTGCCAGTTTTCCCTACAGATCCAGTAGCAACTCGGAATCGGCTGCTGGCTCCGGATACACAGTCGGCTCGAGGCATTCCGGCGAGTCGTTGCGCGCATTGTTCACCAGCTTGGAGATCGGAAAGAATTCCAGCTCGCCGTCTTTGTGGTATGCGGAGTTGTTGAGGAGCTCGAGCTGGCCCTGTTTCCGTTGCGGATCGAGCCACTGCTCGTGGGATTCGGGAGCGAGCAGCACCGCCATCCGGTCGTGAAATCGGCTGTACCAGTCGTCCGCTTCCTTGACGATGACGGTGCACGACCAAAGCTCTTCGCCGCTAGCGCTATCCTGCCAGCGACTCCAAAGCCCCGCCATCGCGAAGGGAATCCGGTCTCTGTGTCGAATGAGGTGCGGAATCTTGCGTCGCTTCTCCCCGACCCATTCGATGATGCCGTCGACAACGACGAGACACCGCTGGCTGCGCCACGACTGCTGAAAGGTCGGGGCGGACGCAACTGTCTCAACCCGCGCGTTGAAGGTCGAGTACTGGGAGTCGAACGCTACGACTTTGTCTCTGCTTTCGAGCTTCGATGGTATGAGATTCCAGTGCATGGTTCTCAGGACCTTCTCGCGCAGGAACGGATCGTAGTAGACCGCCGGAATGTCCTCGTGCGGATTGAGGTTGTACCGCGGCTTCCAGTCGCTCGGCACGAACTTCCGGGTGAAGCCGTAAACCTTCTCAGTTATTCCGTCGGGATTGATCACTGTCGCGCGGCCGCACATATCCGAACTGTATAATTGAGGGAAGTTATAAGCAACTGAACGGGTGCGAGTTGTCAGCGGCACAGCTGATAAGTTGCCAGTTCACTACGCCCAGACGTAACGCGGCGCGAATCCGGGCACAGGCAAAGGCTTGTGCCGTAATTCCATTGAGTGACGTCCCGACGTCGTGAACTGGTACCTCGTAGCTATGCTACTGACAACTCGCACCCGTTCAGTTGCTTTTGATCTTGACCAACCGAGCTGCCAGAACTAGCACCCGTTCAGTTGCAGTTGAGCCAGCCTCTAGAATCTCCACTCTCTAATCAAGAAGGCGCCAAAGGCGCTGGTTGTCGCGACGTTCTGGTCTCGCGCCAGGCTCGGCTCTCTCAGGATGTACCGAGTGTCGACACCGGTCTCGAGACGGTACCCTCGCAAGCCGCCAAACCGATGGATGATCTGGACACCTGGCCGCACCAGCGCCTTCGGATCAAGCGGCGACTTCACCGCTACGAATGTGTGCGACTTGACGTACTTGCCGAACTCGAACTGCGTCGCGCGCAGGAAGTTGCCGACATCCGTCTGTACGTCGGCAGGCGTGATCGTGAACACGTCCGCGCCGAGCGAGCGCGCCGCGCTGCCGGCTATCTGATCGGCCGCGACACCGAGTGCCACACCCGCGAGCTGGCGGCTCGCCAGCGCGGCGCCAGCGCCCACGAGATTCGTTCCACCACCACCATTCGTGAGGCCGGAGCCCTCGAGCTGGATGAGTGAGCTGGAGGACTGGCCGAATGCGAGATAGCTGAGTAGGTCGCTCTGCGGAATCGGTGGCTGCGCATCGCTCGTGAGCGAGATGTTCGGATTTCTCAGCGTTCCGCCGACAGCGATCTGGATGTTGATAGCTTCGCGACTCGGCTGCCTCACTTCGTATCCGCCCGTCGCCTGCAGGATCGGATTCAGCTCCGTCGAATTGATGAACGTCGCCGACCCGCGCTTGATCGTGAATCTGCGCGTCATGAACACGTACTCGCCGCGCTCGCTCAGGATCACGCCGTCGAGAACCAGCGTCTCCTTGGCACGATTGACGTGGACGCCAAGATCCTGATCGCTGTAGATCTCGATGTTCGCCTCGCGAGACCGGACGAAGACGTCGTGATCGATTCGCAGATTCACATCCATCCGCAGATTGGCGAGCAGCGGCGATTGGCTGGGGAAGAGCTCCTTGCTCGCCATAACCGCTGTGTCCAGAACGTTGAACAGGGCAGGGTCGCCCGCTCCGACGAGGGTCTTGTTGTCCGACGGAGGGATGTAGAGGACTCCCTGCCGAACTCTGACGTTGCCGGTGACGTGAGCGCCTTTAAACGGGCCAACCATCGCCAGGCTGGCACCGACAACCAGCTGCCCACGATCGTTGTTGAGTACCTGAGCGCCAGAAGTGAACAGCCTTAGATCAAAGGTCGGCGCGGTCAACGGTCTCAGTCCGATTCCGCCGGTGAGAAGCATGCGCCCCTTGCTGTTGGCGGCGATTGAATCGATCACGACCGTATCGCCCAGCATCCGGATCGACGCTTCGATCGCATCGAGATTGATGCCGGCCATCACCACGCGCGCCTTACCTTCGTGCATTTGGAACTGACCGGTGAGCTGAGGCTTGTTGAGACTGCCACCGAGCTTGAACGAGCCGCTCGCCCGACCCCGCACGTTGGAGACGTAGTCGCTGAACTGCGGCATCATGTCCAGCGGCAGACTGTCGGCTTTGATGTTGAGCGCGATCTGCCTGTCGGCGGGGAAGCGGGACCCCGAAACACCGGTCAGCGCGAGATTGATTGGAACCGTGCCGTCTGCCACGAGGAACGGCGGCACGCCTGGCCGCATCGCTTCCGCGTGTCCCGTCAGCGTCTGGTCGGTGTACTGGACGTTTCCGTGCACTTCGGGCAGCGTCGTCCCGTTGTAGAGAAGATTCGTGGCGCCGAAGGCTCCTTTGAACTGAGGATTGTCGAGCGTCCCTGTTCCGTGCACGTTGAACGAGACGAGTCCCTTGGCGTTGATACTGCTCTGAGTGAGCGCGATGACATCGCCGACGTTGAGGTTGTCGACAGCGATATCGAGGTTGGCGCTCCCTTGCTTCGGGACCAGTCCGTTGACGAAAATGCGCCCCGTTGGTCCGTTCCTCAGCTCGAGGCTGTCGACCTCCACCCCAGCCTGTCCCCAGTGCACCGCCGCCGCTCGCGTGCTGGCCCAGACGCTGGTGTCGAACTGCAGCTTGAGGTTGTTGAGGCGGAGTTCGTTCCTGATCTTGTTCAAGGTGAACTGCGCGTCCGCGCTGTACCTGCGCGCGTTGTCCTGACTGACGACGATCTGCGCGGTGCCGTTCGGCTTCGCATAAGTGAGCTTGGCTCCGACGCTGTCGAGACTGAACCCGGCGGCATTCACCGCTCTTGCCTGCGCATTCACTCTGACCTGCGACTGCGGCGTTCGCGCATTGATCCAGTCGTAGTCGGCGACGAACGAGCCGACCGTATTTCCGCGGGCCACGATGTTCGATCCTGAAGCAGTCCCCTTGAGACTGAAATTCCTGATGTTGCCCGTCGCCACGCCATCCGCCCGCGCGGATCCGGAAAGCTCGTTCTTGCGCACGGTCTTCGGCGTGTCGACGGCAAATGTCGGAAGCTTTTTACCCGTCACTGCGCGCTCGACTTCCGTGGCGCGCGCGATTCTCACCGAATCCGCCTTCGCCTGCGCGACTCGGCTCGACAGAATTCCCGGCCGCGGCTTTACTACGCCAGTATCCCTGGAGATCAGGCCCGCTATGCGCGAGAGCGAATCGATCGCGACGTGGTAGCTGAGAGTGCCGGTGTGTCCAGGCGCGAGCCCGAACGAGCCCTTCGCCTCCACGATTCCCTGCGGCAGCTCCACCGCCAGCGTATCCACGCGCGCCATGCCGTTGGCCGCTGCGACTTTCACATTGGCGCGATCGACCGACAGTGTATCGATGGTCGACGCGCTCACGCTCGCGGTCAGCTGCGCCTGCATTGTCGCCGGATCGAATCCCCGGCCAGCCGCCGATCCGACCGAGTTGAGCGACGTCACCGGCGCCTTGGCAATCACGGCGTTGGCGTCGAAAAGGCGAGTGACGAAAGCCAGGTTGTAGCCTGTGGTTTTGCTGGCGATATCCATCGTGCCGCGCAGGTCGAGGAATCCGCCGTCGGGGAATGTGAGCTGAGTATTGATCGCGAGATTGTTGATCGGCCCCTTCAGCTTCATCGGACCGCTCGCGCTTCCTCGGAGTCCCACGGTCGGCATGAATCGACCGAGTGTGACTAGTGAAAGTGGATGCATGCGGGCGTCGACGTCGTACCAGGGAAGACCTTTCACTCGCATCGAAGCGCGGCCGGTCGCGCGAGAAATCGCTCCGCGCTCGACGTGGGTCACGTCACCCTGAGCCGTCATGATCCCTGCAGTTGTTCCATTTAGCGTCACCAGTCCGGTGAGGGTGCCACCAATCTTTATCGAGGGCGCTATCGCCTTGGCGAGCCCCATCTGCAACGGTGCCATCCGCACCCGAAGATCGCGCGCGTTGAAGATCCCAAGGGCCAGGCCCATCAAGCCATTTCCGATCAGCCGGCTCCGGCCCGAGAGTCTGTCGTCAACCGTGACGTCACCGTTGATCTTGAGCGAGTGCTCTCCGCCGTCGAACTTTGCCTGACCGGTGAGAGTGAGCGGCCGCGGGAATTTCATCGCCGGGAATAGCTGCGTCAGAAGCTGCGTGTCGAGAGTGGTGAAGTGGAGATCGGCATTCTTGTACGCGAGCGTATCCGTTACCGCCACTTCGATCTGACCCGTGACGTGCGACCGCACGAGAGTGAGGTCCATGTTCCTGGCGAGATAGACGCTCTTCCTTTCGGTCCAATCGAGACCGAAGTCCAGCTTGCCCGAGCCCTGCTCAGGAAGCTGGATCATGGCCCAGCGAATGTCGGCGGGATTTACCGGGTCTCCGTGCAGTCGGAGATGGAGATCGCCGTTCGTAAACAGGTAGCGCCCGTCGCCGGAGACACGCGTCGCCGGGAAAGCGGCGCGCGCGCCCTTCCACCACACTGAATCTCCAATGAACTCGAACGTTCCAGTGAGCCCGCGCACATCGGCGACAGGCGGCCGGAAAGGCTCGGCGATCATCTTGAGAGCGGCGACGTCTATCAGCCGGTTCTTGTAGGCCGGATCCTCCAGCCGCACCAGGGGAAACAGCCCGTTGATTTTGTGAAAGCTGGAGATCTTCTGATAGCCATTGGGAACTTTGACCAGCGCCAATCTCCCCGACGGTCCGAACGCGCGACGCACCACATCGTTCATCTCTGCCGGCGTGAGGTTCGGATCCGGCTTCCATGGCGAGCGTATCGTGAGATCTCCGTCGAGCATCGTGACATCGCTGAATCGGATCCACGTTCCCCAACCCGTTTTCCTCGGACCGGACGATGTGGTGGTGTCGCGCGGAAAAATGCGGTCGTAATTCCACTTTCCCCCAGGCTGCTCGTCGAGGACTATTACCGGCCTGACGAGTCTGACTTCGGAAAATTCGATCTTCTTTCCGCGCAGAGTTCCCAGGCTGTACTTGGCCCAGATCTCGTCGGCTTTTATGAATGGCTTGCGGGCGCTGTCGGTGATCACCACATCGTGAAGCGTGAACCCGCTCAGAAGATTTCCGCTCACGCTGCCGATGTGTACGATCCCGTGACTGTTCCGCTGAACGATTCCGAGGACGTACCGGCGCCCGCGCTCGCGTCCCCAATTGGTGTTGGTGACGAGGAACATTGCCGCGACCAGCAGCAGGGCCACTACCGCGAGTCCTGCGAGGAGGCGCACCACCCACCTGCGCATTAGAACGCTTCGCCGATTGACAGGTGAAGGATCATCCTGCCGAGGAGGCCGTGCCCGTTGGTGGGTGAGTAGGTGCGGCGCGTCTTCAAGGTGATGAGCGTCTTCTGGCCATTCACCATATTCTCGGTTACAACCGGCAGGGACTCGGTACCCCCGGGATTGAACCCTAAATCGGCACGAATGGGGCCTACAGGCGAGCGGTACCGGAACCCAAATCCGGGGGTTACGGCGGTCGCTTTCTTGGCGAGGGTGGGGTTAGTCCTCTGGCTTACCATTCCCGCGTCGACGAACACGGCGCCGAACAGCTGCTGCCACACCGGAAAACGAACCTCCACACTGCCCTCGACAACGAAATTTCCGCCCAACGGCCTAGGCTCGAAATCACGATCCTTGAGGATGGCGGAATTGGGATCACATGTGGTAACGTCGGTTCCCGAAGTGCACGCCGTGTTAAGCGAATCCCCCGACTGAAGAGACGTGATGGGGATGGTGAGAACACGCGGTCCGAGCTGATTCTCTCCGAAGCCACGCACGGAGTGTGCGCCTCCGGCGTAGAACCTCTTTCGAGGATGCAGCACACCGCCACCAACCGATGTTGCAACACCGACCGCCTGGGTAGTGCTGCCGAGCGAATTCACCCAGCCAATTCGCGCGTGCGCGCCGACAGAGCCGCGTTTTCTCACCGGCATGAACGCGGCGCCGTCGAGCGTCGCCCGGTTGTAGCGGAAATCCGAGACCGTAAAGGAAGATGCGTGCTCCACGTTTCCGTTGGCGCGGAATCCTCTAGTCGGCGAGAACGGATCGTTGGTCCGATCGATCGTCGATGTGATCGCGAATGGAGAAAGCTTCTGGTTTCCGCGCAGCGCCTCGAGCGTCGGGAGGTCGCAGACGCCGTAGTTGATGCAGAAGTAGACGTCCCCCGCATCGACCTTGCTGATCTCGAACCGATAGTTGGCGCTCGTCGGTGCCCGCTCCGCGAACTCACGCGTGAAGGTGAGGCTCGTTCCGTAACCGTTGTCGATATAAATCCCGGGGGCGCTCCGCCGGTGGGAGAACACACTCAGCGCAAGCTCGTTGTGTGGCGAGCCGAACCACGGCTCCCGCAAATCGATGCTCGCGTTGTAGGTGGGAGCGAAGTACCGCGCCAGGGTGCTGGTCTGCGGGACCGAAGCATTATGAAAAATGCCGCGTCCGTTGAGCGAGCTGGCGAGCAGGTTTCCAACCGCGCCCTGCATTTCCAGCCGGCGGGCGGCGCCGAGGAAGTTGTAATGCGTAAAGCGTCCTTCGACCTGGAAGAAATCGATGGTGTTGAATCCGGCGCTCAGGCGTGCTTCGCGCGGCGGAGCTTCCTGTACCGTGACAACGATCACTTTTGCCGAGTCCGGCGTTGCGATGTCGATCGGAGGCCGTGGCTCGATCGCAGCGCGCCGGAAGAGATTCGACTCGTACAGCGCTCTCTGGCTGCGCAGCATCTCCGAGCGCTTGAAAATGTCCCCGATGTGGAAGGTGAGAGATTTCCTGATCGTGCGGTCGTTCACACCCTCGTTGCCGCTGATGACGATGTCTTCAACGGTGGTCTTGTACTTCGGATTGAGAGTGAAGCTCACCGTTGCGGAGTGGCCGGCGCTGTCGACGACAATCGACGTGTCCACTTCGGCGTCGGCGTACCCCTTGTCGAACAGGCCCGCCTGGAGAAAGAAGCGAGAGGAGTCCACCCTGATCAGATTGAGCGGCCCGTCCTTCCCGATCGACAGCCGCCTATTGATCTCCCGTTGCGACAGCAGCGGCGTGGGTTGATTCACCACGACGTTCGAGACGAGAATGGGCGGCCCTTCCTTGATCAGGAAAGTCACGCCCACCTTGTTGGACCCGCGCGGGACTACCGCGGTGTCGACTTCGGTTTCACGATAGCCGCGCTTCCAATAGAAGATGCGGATGCGCAGGACGTCGCGCTCGAGCTCCTTGTGGTCGAGGTATTTCTTCGTGTAGAAGTATCTCGACTTGCTGATCAAGCAGAACGGCTTGAGGATGAAGCTGTTGCAGAACGAGGGCGTGGTGTAAATGCTCTGAAGGAGATCTGTCTTCTTCAACGCGCTCATGCCCTTGAGCGTGAGGTTCACTACCTCGGGATGGCTGGGCCCCTTGAGTACCGATTCCTGGGAAACGAGTGCTCCGGGGGCGAGAAAGAGCGCGCCAGCGAGCAGTGCACATACGTACGTCCGCACGGAACGGAACGGTCTATAGGCCTTCCAGCAACGCGTCGTTGCCTGGCGTGGCAGCGATACGCTTGATGAGCCACTCCATTGCCGAACTGGATGGCATTTGCTGGAGACCGCGTCTGAGTGTGTAAACATGCTCTAGCTGATCAGGACGGAAGAGCTTGTCTTCACGACGCGTGCCGCTGGTTGCGACATCGATTGCCGGGAAGATCCGCTTCTCGGAAAGTGAGCGATCGAGCTTGATCTCGCAGTTGCCGGTCCCCTTGAATTCCTCGAAGATGACGTCGTCCATCCGCGATCCCGTTTCGACGAGGGCGGTTGCAATTATAGTCAGCGACCCGCCGCCATGTTCCGGAGCGACCGAGCGCGCGGAGCCGAAGAAGGCCTTCGGCTTGGCCATCGCGGAGGAATCGAGCCCGCCCGAGAGCGTGCGACCGGTGCCGCGCTCAACGGTGTTGTAGGCTCGCGCCATACGCGTGATCGAATCCAATACGATGACGACATCCTTGCCCAGCTCCACTAGTCGGCGAGCCCGCTCCAGTACCATCTCGGTTACATCCGTATGGCGTACCGCGGGCATATCGAAGCTGGAGGCAACAACCTCGCCATAGCCCCAGGTGATCATTTCGCTGACTTCTTCGGGGCGCTCATCGACGAGCAAAACGAGGAGGGCGGCCTGCGGATGGTTGATCGCCACGCCTTCGACGATAGCCTGGAGAAGCATCGTTTTTCCGGCCCGGGCGGGGGCCACGATGAGAGCGCGCTGGCCGTATCCGATCGGCGCTATCAGATCGATTGCCCTGCGTGTCAGCTCGGGTCCGACTTTGGCGGGCCGGCCTGTTTCGAGTTTGAGCTTGCGCTCTGGATATGATGCGATGAGGGAACCGAAATCCGGGCGCCTCGCCGCTTCATCCGGACTGGCGCCGTTGATCTCTTTGACGTCGACGACGACTATGCGATTGCGATGATCGTGACCCGTTGTGGCGAGGACCTGGTCCCCGCGGCGCAGCATGTACTGCCGCATCACATTCGTCGGCACGTACGCATCGCCCGGCTCGGCCAGGTAACTGTTAGCGGCGCGGCGGATGAAGCCGCCTTCGCGCTGCGGATCGAACCAGCCCGTGGTCTCTCCGTCGGGAACGACGGGGGCCGCCGGTGCGCGCGAAGCTTGATCGTTGCGCGGCGCATTCGGCTGTTGTTGTCCCTGCGGTTGCCGCTGTCTTCCCCGTCCGCGCTGGGTGCGGCCGCGTCGTCCGTTGTGACGATTATCGCGCTCACCGGGATGACGCTGCTGCTGGTTGCCATCGCGCTGCTGGCCGCCACCCATTGTCTGCGGATTGTACTGCTGCTGTTGCTGACCGCCCGAATTTCCCGACCCGTTCGCAGGAGGAGCTGGAGATCCTGAGTTTGATTCGGAGCTCGGCGCGTCTGAAGACTCAGGGGCGTTTGGAGCGGAGGAAGGAGACGGTGCGGGAGAAGGAAGTGCGGGTGATGTCATATTGTCGCGCGCATCGGGAATCTGCGCGGCGTCGGGTGTAGGTGTGGAGGGATCCATTGGCTCCAGATACGGATCGGCATCACCGTAGGATTCGGGAGAGAGTGGTTGATTACCGGACGGACGGCTGCGCCGGCCGCGACGAAAAGGACGTCGGGGTTCGCTCATGCAGTTGTGGTGTGGCTGAGAAGAAAAGTGCTGCTACTCGAATGGCTCACGGGGACCGCGGACGAAATTCACGCGAAATCCGGAACCTTCATTCTGTTTGGAATGGCGCGCTACAAGAGCTGCGCTCGTGCAAGAATGGTACTATCGACCGCCGAAATTGTCCAGCAACAAGTTGAATGGTAAGTCGTTGTACGGGAAGCGGGAAGGGGGGAAGAGGGAAGCGCAGGCGCCCGTTTCCCGCTTCCCTCTTCCCGCTAAATTTGCCACGAATGACCGAGCCACACGAAGAGCCTACCGATCCAACGCCCGCGCTCGAGCGCGCCGTGGCTGACCGTCCCGACGATGCGAAAGCGCTCGTTGCGCTGGCCAACCATTACTGGCTGATCGGCGCCGGGCCCGAAGTCGTAGGCGATCTCGCCTCGCGAGCGATAGCGTCCGACGGGGACAACCGTGCAGCGTGGCACCTGTGGGCGCTGGCCGAGTCCAACCCGAGAGAGCGCGTGGCGCGTTGGCAGCAGGTGTCGAAACGGTTCCCGACGGACGACTTGGCTAAGGCAAATCTCGCCGATAACGCCGCCAGCCTCGCCGGCGCCGAGCACGACTACGAGTCCGTCGATCTGGCGATCGCGACGTACGAGGATCTTCTCACCAGAGCGCAGCACGCAGATCAGCGGAGCGCGCTGGAGAAAGCGATCAAGACGCTCAAGGGGTGGAAGTTCTGACTTGGTTGGAACAACGCGCGTAACTGAGCTTTCAGCTCGCGCTGTGGTGGCGGTCTGAGTCTGAGAGCGACACGTCTGGGGTCAGTCCCAACTCGGGCACCCATAATACTGAAGCAGGGAGCACCAAGCTTTTCAGCGGTCGTAGCTGGGAGCTTTTCCGGTGGCGGTCGGGGAGACTGAACTAGTTATTATCGCCTTGAACGCCAGTATGAAAGCTCAGAGCTACGACTGCTAAGAAGCTTAGGGCTCCCTGCTTCGGTATTCTCGTGGTCAAGGAGCGAGCACGCACCCTAAGTGTCGCTCTCAGACTCAGACCGCCGATCGAAGCGGCTGTAAGCTCAAAGCTTCGCGCCAGCGCTAGTTGCAGTAGAACCAGCAGGCTTCGCGATGACAGCAGGATTGCCGTCCGAGATGTACATGTTGCCGCTCGCCTCGAGTCTGTTGATCATCGACTCGATCGCGTTTCCGATCACCTGGATGCGCGGCGTCATGCCCGGGTTGAACGCCGGATCGTAAGGACTGCGCATCGGCCCACCCGCGACCTCGAACACCACCGGCCAGTCATAGCTCACGGTCTTGC
>JANMWS010000190.1:0-10591 GCA_031394125.1 Gemmatimonadales bacterium | reverse complement strand
TCGGCGAGATAGACCATGCCCATCCCGCCGCTCCCGATCGCGCGCTCGATGACGTACCGGGATGCGAACGCGTCGCCCGGCCTGAGAGCCTGCGCCTCGTCGAAATCGGTGAGCGGCGCATCACTGACACCCACGATCTCTTCGCGCAGCTTCTCGATCTGTCCGCGCAGCCTCCGCTCCCGCTGCCGGATCCCCGCTACCATGCTGTCGAAGACGCGCGCCAGCGTTCCCAGCTCGTCAGCGCGCTTCGACACATCAGCCAGAGCGCCGGTAGTGTACCCTCCGTGCTCTACCGCCACCGCGGCAGCCACGACCCGCAGCACGTCGCGCAGGTACTCTTTCTCGCGCTCGCGCAATTCCTTCTTTTCGAGGCAGGCACTTATACGGGCGCGCAACAGGACCGGATCGAATGGCTTCGGCAGATAGTCCTCTGCCCCACGCTCGATGCACCTGGCGATGCTGGCGATGTCGTCGAGCGCGGAGATCATGATTACCGGGACGTCACGCGTTGTGGGGGAATTCTTGAGCTGCTCGAGGGTTTCGTAGCCATCCATGTGCGGCATCATCACGTCGAGCAGCACGATGTCAAATGAGCCGGTCGACACGACGTGCAGCGCTTCCGGCCCGCTGGATGCGCAAACCACCGTGTGGCCTTCCCGCTCGAGCCTCCGCTGCAACACACCTCTGTTTTCCTCGACATCATCAACAACGAGCACTCGCGCCGCTCTCCGCGCTCGCCCACCCGGCTGTTCGGCAGGCGCGACGTGGACGGCCGCCGGCGCGCTGAACGCACTCGTCGGCTCCGCGCGCGGTCGGTCGGTAGGGAGCAAGCGCTCCGCGGCATTCCTAACCCTGCAAACGTCGGCCACGAATTTCTCATCCGGCGGATTTTCGCGCAGAAGTCCGCTCATCGCGTCGATGATCCGCGCCTGCGGACCGTGGAGCGACTCGTAAAGCGACACGATTCGATCCGCGCCCAGGGCAACCACGTCGCCGGGCAGAGCCTTCTCGATGAGCGAGATCGCGTCACGCACTGCCGCCAGCGCCTCGCTCAACGACTCGCGCCTCCGCCCGTCCTGAGGACTTTGCGCATCCTCGAGCAGCATCTCGCAGTAGCCCACGATCTGGTTCACGGGAGTGCGGAGCTCATGTCTGAGCCGCGCCACCTCGTTTACCGAGGAAGTTTCCCGCATCATATCCGTCATTCGACAGTCTTGGCCAGCAGGGCTTCGATCTTACCGAGCAGTCGATCCAGCTCGATCGGCTTGGTGTCATAATCGTCGCAGCCCGATTCCATCGCCCGGTCGCGGTCCCCGGACATTGCGTGGGCGCTCAATCCGATTACCGGAATCTGGCGGGTGACGGGGTCGGCCTTGAGCTCGGCGGTCGCCACCCAGCCGTCCTTCACCGGGAGACTCATGTCCATCAGCACGAGGTCGGGTCTCCCCTGCCGTGTCTGGTCAACTCCCTCCTGGCCATCGAGCGCGATCGCGACTTCGTAGCCACGCTTGACGAGACGGCGTGACAGCATATCGCGATTCATGTCGTTGTCCTCGACCAGAAGAATCTTCCGCATTGTGATTCGTCCTCAGATTGTCGGTTGCGGTGGAGGTGTGGCTGTCGGCGGGCGCGGGCCGAGCACTCCGCGTAGCTCGTCGGCCTCAATGGCCGTCCACCCCTCCTTCTCGAGCACGCGTTTCATCATCTCACGCGCATTGTCGTCCTCCTCGACGATGAGGACCCGCCGATTCGGCGAGCCGGCATATCGTCGCATCACGCTTAGCAGACGGTCGCGATCGATCGGTTTCGTCACGTAATCCGAAGCTCCAAGCGCGAGGCCAAGGGGCTTTTCGTCGAGTATCGTCGCCATTATCACCGGGATGTCGGAGATCGCGGCGTCGGCTTTGAGCGCGGATAGTACGGCCCAGCCGTCCATCTCCGGCATCAGCACGTCGAGTGTGATGGCGGCGGGCCTGAGCTCGCGCGCGAGCTGGAGTCCGCTGGCACCGCCGGACGCGCCGTGGGTGCGATACCCGGCACGCGAGAGATGTCGCTGCACCAGCTCGCGCGAAGCCGGATCGTCGTCTATTACGAGCACCAGTTCGCCGGTGGCGCCTTCCGCCTCGATGCGGGCGGGCACGGACGGCGTCTCTACGCTCGCAATCACTTCCGCGGGAACGCGTACCGTGAACGTCGAGCCTTTACCTGGGGCGCTCGTCACGGCGATGTCGCCGCCCATCAGGCGGCAGAACTGGCGGCTGATGGCCAGGCCGAGGCCGGTGCCGCCGAAGTTCTTGCTGGTGGAGGAGTCAGCCTGGGCGAACGCCTCGAACAATTTGGCGGCCTGCTCCGGCGTCATGCCGATCCCCGAGTCGCGCACCTCGTAAATGATGTCGTTCCCGTCGCGCCGGATGACGAGACCTATCTCTCCATTCTCGGTGAACTTGCTGGCGTTGCTCAGGAGATTGAAGAGCACCTGTCGCATCTTGGTGACGTCGGCGCGCGCCACTCCGACGGCGCGGTCGATCTCTGAGACGAGCTTGTTTCCTTTTTTCTCGATGAGCGGTTGAACGGTGCTGGCGACCTCGCTCGCCATGTCCTGAACCGAGAACTCCTCGAGAAAGAGCTCCATCTTTCCGGCTTCGATCTTGGAGAGATCGAGCACGTCGTTTATGAGCGATAGAAGATGGCGTCCGGCGGAGCGGATCTTCACCAGGTCCGGAACGTATTCGCGGGAGCCTTCCTCCTCGGCCTGCTCCTGGAGCATCTCGCTGTACCCGATTATGGCATTGAGCGGAGTTCGCAGCTCGTGGCTCATGTTAGCGAGGAACTGGCTCTTCGTCTTGCTGGCGGTCTCGGCCGCGCGCCTCGCGTCCAGCAGGTCGCCGACGTCGTGGTAGAGCGCCATGATGCCGACTTTCTCGCCGGCGACGATTACCGGGATCGTAAAGTGCTCGACGTCGATGAGTGCGCCATCCTTGCGACGGCGTTGACCCATTCCGCGCGAAACCTCTCCGGCCTTCCCGATCGCGGTGTGTTGCTTCGCATCGGCGCGCAGCTCCGGCGTGGTCACCAGCTCGTCGAGGTTATTGCCGACTATCTCGTCCTGCGTGTAGCCGAAGAGCTGCTCGAACGCCGGGTTGGCGGAAATGATGTTGAAGTCCAGATCCACGTTGGCAATGGCAACGGGGTTGTTGAGCACGAGCGCCTCGAACTGCTGTTGTGCGGCCTCGTACAGGCGGGCGTTCTCGATGGCGATCGCGGCCTGAGGCGCGAAGAGCTGAAGCAAGCGCAGATCTTCGTCACCGAGCGTGCGCGAGGGGTCGGAGTGCACGATCGCGATCGCTCCGACGAGCCGGTTGCCGATCAGCAGCGGGGCGGCCATCACCGAGTGCACCGTCGCCTGATCGTACTTCTCCGAGCGGCCGCTCCATTGCTGATAGTTCGGAATGGTATACGGCTCGTGGGTTTGAGCGACGTAGCCCATCGCGCCTTCGCCGAGCCGCATGCGCGTGCCCGCTGAGTCGACCCCCATGTTGAGGCTCGCCGCGATCCGCAGCTCCTTCTTTCGCTGGTCGTAGGTAGCCAGCTCGCCGCCGGTGACGCCGAGCAGCTTGATGGCGCGGTTCAGCACGGCGTTGAGAACCTTCGACAGCTCGAGCTCACCCGAGAGATCCGAGAGCGTATCTAGCAGCGCCTGCTGTTCCTCGGCGCGCTTTCGCTCGGACGTGAACAGCCGCGCGTTTTCAATTGCCACCGCCGCCTGGGACGCAAAAAGGTTGATGAGGCGCAAGCCTTCCTGGCCGAACGAGTGACGCGGGTCCGAGTGGACGGCGGCGATGACTCCGACGAGTCGGGTGCCGATCAGAAGCGGGGCGGCGAGAACAGACTGGAAGGTGGCGACGGTGTACTTCTGCGAGCGACCCGCCCATTCCTGATAGTGTGGAATGACGAGGGGCTCGCGGGTTTTGGCGACACGTCCCATTGCTCCTTCGCCGCTCTTCATTCGCGTACCGAGCGAATCGGAGCCGAGGTTATGGCTGGCGACGACTACCAGCTCGCCAGAATCCTCCTCGTAAATCGCCAGCTCCCCGCCGGTGACGCCGAGCAGAGAAACCGCCCGGTGGAGGACCGCGTCGAGAACTTTCGACAGCTCGAGCTCGCCGGAAAGCGCAGACAGGGTCTCCAGCAGCGCCGTCTGTTCTTCCGAGCGGCGGCGGGCCTCGGTGAAGAGCCGTGCATTCTCGATAGCGATCGCCGCCTGGGGCGCGAACATCTCCAGCAAGCGCAGATCGTCGGGCCCGAACTTCCGGTCGCGATCGGAGTGGACGCTGGCGATTGCGCCGACGAGGCGCTTCCCGATGAGCAGCGGAGCGACCATCACGGCGTAGACGTCGCTCTGCTCGTACTTGCCCGACCTGCCCGACCACGACTGGTAATCGGGTATGATGAGCGGCTCGTGCGTCTGTCCGACGAGACCCATCGCGCCATCTCCGAGACGCATGCGCAACCCGGTCGAGTCGGTGCCGAGGTTGAGGCTCGCAACCATCACCATCTCGTTGGCGTGCTCGTCGAGGATGGCCAGCTCGCCGCCGGTAACTCCGAGTAGCGTAATCGCGCGCTGCAACACCGCCTGAAGGAGCTGCGAGAGCTCGAGATGTCCGGAGAGATCGGCGAGCGTATCCAGCAGCGCCTTCTGCTCCTGCGCTCGGCGCCTTTCCGAGTCCAGGAATCCCGAGCGGCCCACCGCCACGGCGACGTGTGAGGCGGCGGCCGCAAGAATCTCGCGATCGACATCTTCGAACGATGCTCCGGTCGCGCGCTCGACGGTGATCGTTCCGGAGACACCGCCCTCGGCGGTGAACGGAGTTTCGAGCCGGGCGGCGCTGACAGAAAGATCACCGGCCTGCACCGCCGATCGATCACCCCCGGTGAGACGTACATCCACACCGGTGAAGCCGAAGCATTGGTCCATCATCCCGAACGCGAGTCCGTTGAAGATCTCTTTTTGGCTCTGCGCCCCGGCGATGCGACTGGTTAGCCGCAGCATGGCCGATCGCCTGGTATCCTGCCCTGGTGAGATCATGTCGTCACTCTACGGACGCGGGAATGCGGACGGTGAACACCGAGCCCTTGCCCCTCTCGCTCGACACGCTCACGTCGCCGTTCAGCATCTGGCAGAACTTTTTCGTTATGGCGAGGCCAAGACCAGTTCCCCCGTAAGTGCGAGTAGTTGACGCTTCGGCCTGGGTGAATGCTTCGAACAGCTTTCCCATCTGTGCCTCCGTCATCCCGATGCCGGAGTCGGTTACGCGGAAAAGTATGGCGGGGCCGGCTCGCTTCGTTTCGCGGGATACGTCGAGCGCGATCGTCCCCCGTTCCGTGAACTTGCAGGCGTTGGACAGCAGGTTGAGAAGGACCTGCCTCACCTTGATCATGTCGGAGTGGATGGTGCCGATGTCTCCCGGGCAGGTTACACGCAGCGTGTTCGCGTTGCGGGTGAGCATCGGCTGGACGGTTGTCGCTACCTCGTCGACCACATTCCTGATGGAAAAAGTCTCGGGGAAAATATCCATCTTGCCGGCTTCGATCTTGGAGAGATCGAGCACGTCGTTGATGAGCGCGAGGAGGTGCTTGCCGGCGGATTGGATTTTCTGCAGGTCGGAGACTGCGCTCGAGTTTCCCGAATCTTCTGCCTCTTCCTGGAGGATCTCGCTATAGCCGATGATCGCGTTGAGCGGGGTACGGAGCTCGTGGCTCATGTTTGCCAGAAACTGGCTCTTGGCGTTGTTCGCGGCCTCGGCTTTTTCGTTGGCGCGGAGGAGATCGGTAACGTCGTGGTAGAGCGCCATGATTCCCACGCGCTCTCCATCCACCATGACGGGCACGCCAGCGAGCTCGACGTCGAGGAACGAGCCATCTTTCCGGCGCCGCTTTCCAATTCCGCGCGCTATCTCGTGGGTGGCCTGGGCGGTGTACTGTGACGCCTGAGCAAGGGTCTCCTCCGTGTTCAGCAGACGGTCGAGCTCCATGCCGACTGCATCTTCCGGCGAATAGCCGAACAGTTTCTCGAAAGCCGGATTGAACGAGGTGACGACGCCGCTAAGATCGAGCGTCACGATTGCGACAGGGCTGTTGAGGACGACCGCCTCGAAGTACTGCTTTTGTCGTTGCGCCTCGGTGTAGAGCCGCGCGTTCTGGATCGCGATGGCCGCCTGGGACGTAAAGAGATTGAGAAGCCGCAGATCAGCAGGGCCGAACTCGCGTGACGGATCCGAATCGACGCTGGCGATCGCGCCGACGAGACGACTGCCGATCAGCAGCGGGGCCGCCATCACCGATCGAACGGGAGTCTCGGCGTATTTGGATGACCGGCCACTCCACTCCTGATAGTTGGGGATAATCAACGGCTCGTGCGTCTCGGCGACCGTGCCCATTGCTCCCTCACCGAGCTTGAGCCGCACGCCGGTTGAGTCCTTGCCGATATTATGGCTGGCGACGATGACCAGTTCTTCGAGATCTTCGTCATAGATCGCCAGCTCGCCACCGGTAACGGCTAGAAGTCTCACCGCGCGCTCGAGCGCGCCCTGAAGGAGCTTGGACAGCTCTCGCTCGGAGGACAGATCAGCCATGGTGTCGAGGAGAGCCTTCTGCTCGTCGGCTCGTTGCCGCTCGCTTACCAGCAGACGGGCGCGGGCGATGGCAATGCTCGCCTGATTCACCGCCGCGTTGAGGATTTCGACGTCTTCCTGGCGGAACGAGTCCCGCGTGGAGCTCCTGGCCACGAGGACGCCAATGACCTTTTCCCCGACCTTGAGTGGAACGTCCAGCTCCGAGCCGGTCCTGACGCTGGCGGTGCCGGCCGGGGCATCGTTCCATCCAGCAGTTGCCCGCAGAACGCGCTTGCCCGTGATTGCGTCGAGCATGAACAAGGCGAGACTGTCGTACCCGAGCGCGGGGTCGTGGAGGCCGTTGACGACGCGTTCGCAGACCTCACGTTCGTCCTGCGCCTCGACGATGGTGGAGCTTAGTCGGAGCAGCGCGGATTGACGCTGGACGAGTTTGCTGGCCCCATGCTGGTTGTGCCGCTTCCGTGGCTCGGTCGAGCCCGGCGTTGATGTGGACGTAACGGCTTCGGGCACGGGAGCTCCAAACGGGGATCGCTAAGGTACAGGTGTCTCCGAGCCGAGTCCAGAAAAATCGCTACATCGCCTCGCCAATCGCTCGGAATATCCGGTTATCAGGCTTGGTACATGGAACCCAGGGTAGACAAGATGTGCGCACTCTTGTCGCGGGTGGACGAGCTCTCGACGATAAAGTCTACATCGCCTGCGTGAGCGCCTGAAAACGAGGGGTCCCGCGTATCGAATTCAGATCGCTGTCGTGCTCGAGCCACTCCTTGTGACCGAATCCCTTATCGAGGGCGGTCTCGAGACTCGACAGCGCTTCCTCGGTCATGCCGAGCAGAGCGTATGAGCACGCGATGTTGTACAGCATCCCCGAATCCTCGGGGTCGATAGCCAGTGAGCGGTTGATGTAATCGATGGTTCGCTCCCGGTCGCCGAACCTTGCCTGAATCGTTGCGCCGAGATTGGTCGCCCTGGCGTCGTCGGGGTTGAGCTCCAGCCGTTCCTCTATCAGCTTGAGGGACCGCTGCGAAGCTACAACGGCCTCGGCCTTGAGACTCATATCCTCGAGCACCGCTGACAGAAAATTCGGCGCCAGGAAATCCTCGGGTCGAAGCAGCGACGCCCTCTCGAACATTCTCGCGGCTTCCTCGTTCCTGCCTTGCGACTTGAGACCTCGCCCGTAGAAATACGCTGCTTCGTACAGTTTGGGATCCAGCCGCATCGCCGTCTCGAACTCTTTTTCCGCCTCGTCGAATTTCTTGGTCAGCGAAACCGCAATGCCACGCGCCACGTGAGCCTCGGCCAGATCAGGCTCGAGCTCCAGCGCTCTTTTGCTGGCGATGTCGGCCTGACGAAGGTTGAACTCGCGCGCGTCCCAGTAGGTGTAGAGCATCGAGCACGCGTCTGCGACCCCGGCGTGCGCAAGCGCATAATCGGGATCGATCTCGATCGCGCGATTGAACATCTGCCGCGCGTACTCCACGCTCTTGCGGCGCCACTGATGGAAGTACTGCCGGCCGCGCAGATAGTAGTCGTACGCCTCCACGTTCACCGTGCGTGCTTTTTCGATCGCTTTCTTTTCACCCTCGGTGAGAATGACCCTCAGCGCTTTCACGATCGCCTGCGAGATGTCGTCCTGGATCGCGAACACATCCTCCAGCTCGCGGTCGTAGCGCTCGGACCAGAGGTGATATCCGTCGGCGACGTTCACCAGCTGCGCGGTGATGCGCAGCTTGTTGCCCATTTTGCGGACGCTCCCCTCGAGCACTGTCGACACCTTGAGCTTGTGGCCGATCTCGCCGATGTCCTCGTTCTTTCCCTTGAACGCGAACGACGATGTCCGCGAGGCAACCCTCAGCGACTGAATCTTGGTCAGCGCATTGATGATCTCTTCCGCCATTCCGTCCGTGAAATACTCGTTGTCGGCGTCGGCGCTCATGTTGGCGAAGGGGAGAACCGCTACGGATTTTGCGGCCGACACGACTGGCTGTGGCATGGTCTGGGTATCGGTGGGTGTGTCGAGACTGCTGGTGCTCAGGGCCTGGGCGAACATCGCGGCCGTTTTGTACCGCGCCGAGACTTCGGTGGACATGGCCTTCGCCAGTGCGCGCTCCACGTTCTCCGGCACGCCGCGGCGAAGCTGTCGGATCGACTTTGGAACTTCGGTGAATCTCTTGGAGAGAATCGCCTGCGCTGTCGCTCCGTTGAACGGCCGCTCTCCCGAAAGCATTTCGTAGAGTACGCAGCCGAGGCTGTATTGATCGCTCCTCCCATCGAGCTGCGTCTCGCCGGCCGCCTGCTCGGGACTCACATAGGCGGGAGTGCCCACCATCATGCCCGTCTGCGTCAGTGTGACGGTCTGGGTTCCCGCCGCGCTCACTGCCTTGGCGATGCCGAAGTCCATCACCATCGACTCGCCCTCGTACAGCATCACGTTCTCGGGCTTGATGTCGCGGTGCACGACGTTCTGGCGGTGGGCGTAGTCGAGCGCCGACGCGATCGCCCGGGCGTGGTGGATGGCTTCGTCGATGGGAAGCTGCTGCTGCCGGTCGAGTCTCTCCCGCAAGGACTCGCCCTCGACGTAGGGCATCACGTAGTAAAGCAGTCCTTCGACCTCGCCGGAGTCGAACAGCGGCAGGATGTGGGGATGATTGAGCCGCGCGGCGACCCTGATCTCGCGGAGGAACCGGTCGGGGCCGAGCGATGCGGCCAGCTCGGGGTGCAGCACCTTGAGCGCGACGACACGGTCGTGCTTCGAGTCCTGCGCGAGATACACGGTAGCCATGCCACCACGCCCCAGCTCGCGATCGACGGTATATGTTGGCGCGAGCGCTTCGCGAATACGCTGGATTGGAGGTGTCACGTCGGGGCGGGAGTCTGCCGAGGTACTTGATCGCTGCGGGATAGAGCAATGTAGGGACGCGACCGAGTCCCGTCCAGAAAAGGCGAGGCATGCCGATTGGCCTGCCGAACCGGTCGCTTGACGCCGCACTCGACGTTTGGTTCGGGCCCTCTTTACAATTGCCCCTCCAGGTTTCGAACCTGGACTCTCCTGATCCAGAATCAGGCGTGTTGCCAGTTACACCAAGGGGCAGCTCCTACAATTTTTCCCGCGCTCAGGCGGCAACAGGCAATCTAAAACCCCACCCGCCGCCGCTGCAACATACCCTAGAAGAGTCATCGCCCTGGATGCTCCACCAGCCCGGTACTCTGGTCAGATCTTCCCCCTATAGGCATCGTTTCCTCCACCACACATTGCTTCCCGGGAGACACATGCAACGCAGACAGTTCGTTCAATGTGGGGCCGCCATCGCCGGCGGTGTGGCAGTGCTCGGCGTAGCTCCTTCCAGCGCCTTCGCAAATCAGCTCGATGACAACCGGTATGACGGCAGCTCCGACGCCAGTCCGATTCGATCGGTCCCCGCCGACGCGCCTCCGCCAATAAGCGAGGCCGAGCGAGCCCAACGCCGCGACAAGGCACAGCGCCTCATGAAAGAGCTCGGCTACTCGGCCATGCTCATCGAGCCCGGTGCGAACATGACGTACTTCGCCGGCATCGATTGGGGACGGAGCGAGCGCCTCTTTGCCTTCATTCTCCCGCAGACCGGAAAGCCGGTCGTCATCTCGCCCGCGTTCGAGCAGCAGCGCGCCGAGGACCAGGTCGCCGGACGATTCGAGATCCGCGTCTGGCAGGAGGACCAGAGTCCTGAGGCGCTGATCGCCGGCGTCTTCAGGGATTGGGGCGTCGCATCCGGCAAAGTCGCGATCGACGGCAGCGCCCGGACTTTCGTCTACAACGAGATGGGCTTGGCCAATCCGGCGATCCAGCTTGGAACCGCCGAGGCGATCACCAACGCCTGCCGGGGAGTGAAGTCGGCGCACGAGATCGAGATCATGCGCTACGCCAATCGCATCACGCTGGACGTCTATCGCGAGGCTTTCAAAACGCTGCGCGTGGGAAT
>JANMWS010000121.1:0-17017 GCA_031394125.1 Gemmatimonadales bacterium | reverse complement strand
AACGATTTCGGGTCGGGGCGCGAAGGCGTCACCGCCACGGCCATGTCCCCGAAGATCCCGTTCGGAACGACAGCCGCCTTGCTCGTGACCGGCACTTGATAACTCTTCTGGATCCGCAGCGTCGTGACGAGCGTTCCGTCCTGGTGCAGATCGACCTGGTCCACGTAGCCTACATTTACGCCGACGAGCAGCACCGGCTGTCCCTGCTTCAGACCCGCGCCCCAGGGGAACTTCGCATACAAGGGATAGCCCTTCGACAATCCCCCGCGCGCGAGCCAGAGCGAGCCTAGCACTGTCACCACGATGGCAGCGGTGACGATCAGACCAACCAGTACTTCGTCTCTTGTCTTCATGCCTGGAGGTAAGGGGCGAGCAGGAGCGCGATGAGCGCATCGAACACAAGGATGGCGACCGACGTTACGACCACTGCCTGCGCGGTGCTGCGACCGACGCCCTCGGCGCCGACGTTCGCGGTGTAACCCTCGTAGGAGCAGAAGAAGGCTATCGCGCCCCCGAATATAGTCGCCTTGATGATGCTATACACTATCTGGAAGGGCGTGAAGGAGAGTCGAAGGCCCGCCGAGAAGTCCGCGCTCGTGACGTCGGTGGCCGTGATGGCGGTGAGCATTGCTGTCCCCACACCGATCGCGTCGGCGAGGATTGTCAGCACCGGCAGCATCACCAACGCCGCGATCAGTCGCGGCACCACCAGATACGCTATCGGATCGTAGGCCAACGTCTCCAAGGCATCAATCTGCTCGGTCACGCGCATCGTTCCAACCTCGGCCGTGATGCGCGCTCCGACTCGCCCCGTCAGCACCAAGCCCGTCAGGAGTGGACCGAGTTCGAGGATTATCGATTGTCGCGAAATCAGACCCACCACCGATAGCTGCACCCCTCCGAACAGCTGGTACCGCGTCTGAAATGCGGTGACCGCCCCGATGAACGCTGCGACGATCGCGGCGAGGGGCAGCGAGTCGACGCCGACGTTCCGCATCTGGCGAAATGTCTCGGGACCGTAGGTCTTCGGATCCCTGAAGGCGCGACCGATGTCGCGAAGAAAGTAACTCCAGTCCCCAACCTTCCGGAAAGGGCTGAGTGGATCTCCGATCAAGTTCTCACGCGCGCGAAGAGGATGGCTCCCACGACGCCGAATATGATGCTCGGCAGCCACGCTGCCAGATCTGCGGGAATGATTCCTTTGCCGCCGACGCCTTTCATGAGCTGAATGAGCATCAGAAATATCACAGTAGTCGCGAGGCTCAGCCCGACTCCGTAAGCCGCACCACCGCGCTGCGTGCTGGTCGCGAGCGGCGCCCCGAAGAGCAGAATCACGATGCACGTGATGGGGATTGCTAGCTTGAGCATGCGCTCGACGCGAAGCTCATTCACCTCCGCCCCGGATCTCTCCATGGAGGTGATGAATCGCCCCAGCTCACGGAAGCCCATATCGGTTGGAGCCTTCTGGGTGAGGGTCAGCTGTTTGGGCGGCTCGGTAAAGTGCCGATCGACCAGTGAGTCGAAACTGAAAGTAAGATTCTGCATCGAGTCGGTGAGAAGATGCATCGCGCCCGTCTGCAATATCCATCCCTTCCCGGTTCGATAGGTCGCGTTGTTGGAAGAGATGACGAAGGACGGATAGTCCGGCCCCTTTCCTTTGCGCTCGATAACCATTCCTTCAATCGATGGCACGACCAGATGCAGCGCGCCAACCTTGTAGACGCGTCCGCGGTCGGCGGCATAGGCAAAATTGTACCGGTCGGACGTGACGGTTGAGAGTGTCCCCTGAAGAATGTCCAGCCGCTTCTTGTTGGTAATCGGGGCGAGCTCTCCGAGGATGAGTCCGACAATGGTCGCGATCAGCGCTCCCAAAAATATCGGCGCGATGAAGCGGTAAAAGCTGATTCCCGATGCTTTGGCGGCGGTAATCTCCGAATGCCGGGTGAGGGCGCCAATCGAGAATACCGTAGCGAACAGGACCGCGGCCGGTAAAATCATGAACATCGAGTCCGGCAGCCAGTACAAATAGCTGAGCGCGATTCGGCCAGCGCTCAGGTTCTGGGAGAGATACTTGTCGAGATTGTCCGTGAGGTCGATGATGTTGACGAGAATCGGAAAACCGAGCGCGGTCGTCACGAAGATCTTCCAGAATTCCGTAAACACGTAGCGGTCCAGCGCCCGCACCATTCTCGTCAAGCCGAGGCTCTCTCAGGCTGGACCATCGACTTCTTCCGGCCGACCTTCGACCGCACCCATCTGCGCATCGAGTCGAACATCTCTCTCACGTCGCCACCGCGAGCGGTGCTTCCCTCCTTGCCCATCTTCGCCAGCAGCAGTAGCGCGATCAGCGCGAAGATGACGTTTGCCATCCACATCGAAAGGACCGCCGGCATGAGCCCGCGCTTTCCCAGCGACTCTCCCACGATCAGGCACACATAGTAGAGCGCGAATACCAACAAGCTCACTCCGATGGTGAGTCCAACGCCGCCGCGCGGGAATCGCAGCGCTATCGGCGCGCCGAGCAACACGAAAACGAAGCACGCGACGGCCAGCGCGAACTTTTTGTGTATCTCGACGCCGTACGCGTTCATTTGGCGCGAGCTCTCATCGAGCCTGGCCCGCAGAGTCTCAATGCTAGCGAGCTGGCTGATTGTCTCGGATGACGGCGGTGGCGCGCTCGCTACCTGTCCATGTGCGCCCTGTGCTGCCGGTGCTCCCGACACGCGCGGGAGCCCCTGGGCGCGAGCGATCTTGGGCTTGAGCGACGCAATCGCACTGCAGTACAGGCGGCCGAGCCCAACATCCCACGGCTCGCTCGGATCTTCGTCTAGCACTTCCTTGCTCACCTTTGCCTTCGCCTTGCGGAGCGACGCGAGTGTTTTCTCGAACTCTTTGCGCGCCAGCTGGTGTTCTCTGCGAGCCCTGTCCTGAGCCTCCTGCATCTCACATACGGTCATCTCACGATCACTCTTGTACGAGTCGGTCGTCGTTTTCTGAAACTGGTTGCCTACGCCACGGACGCGAACGAGATCGACGTTGAAGTACAACCGCTGGAGCTCGTCTGGATTGCTCGTCGGAACATCCTGCATGTTGCCCTTGTAGAGTGTGAGTTCCAGGTCGGTCATCCCTTTGCTCATACCCATGTTGCCGCTATCCGCGAAGATTGTGCGGCGGCGGGTCGGGTCGGACATGTCATAGATCGTTACTTCGCGCATCATGTTCGAGGCTTCGTCGAGGTGACCAGCGCGCAGGTAGAATTTTCCGGGACTCACCTCGTTGATCACCTGCTCACGCAGCCCAAACGTCGGCTTCTTCTGCGCGATGTCGCGTTGCAGCGTCGCCAGCGTGTGGTTGGATCTCGGGAGGACCTGGTCGTTGAAGAATATCATCACGATAGTCACGCCGAGCGCGGCCCACAGAACCGGCTTCAGGACGCTTACCAGGCTGACACCGCTTGCCTTGATTGCGGTGATCTCGTTCTCTGCGGCTAGCCTGCTGAACGCGTACAGCGTTGACACGAGCACGGCCATTGGCAGAGTAAGAGCGACCGTCAGCGGGACCGATAACCCGAAGAACTCAGCGATTACCAGAGTCGGCAAACCCTTGCCAACCAGCTCTCCGAAGTGCTTCCCGATGTACTGCAGCAACAGGATCGAAGTGAGCGCCGTGAGGGCGAACGTGAGCGGGCCTACATGTTCCTTTAGAACGTAGCGGTGCAGTATCTTCACAGAGTGAAATATACCGTGCGCTCTAGGGTAAGCGACACGCAGACAACGAGTTCCACTCACTCGACGAAGCACAGCGCACCGAGTTTCACGCTCGTGATCGGCGCGCTGTTGACGCTTTGCGCCGTAAGCTCGAGCCTGCGCGCACAGGACCCGCGCGACACGACGAAGATCACGCCTGCCCAGCCGCCAACGCCGCCGACCGGGACGCCCGGCACACCTGGAATTCGACTGCGGCTTGGCCGCGACACGCTTCCGCTCACACTGCCTTCGGTCTTTTCTCTGGGGGACAGGGAAGCCTTCCGCCAGGCACACGCACAGATCGAGGCGGCCCGCGCGACCGCGTTTCAGCAGAACATGCGCGCCATACTGGAGGCGGTGTGGGGTCAGGTCGCGACGAGCAACTTTGCGACCTCCGCCGCGGCGCCCTCATATCCCGGCGAGCTGCCGCTCAAACCCAAGCCGACCGTCACCCCGAAGCCGGTGCCCATTCTCGGCGAGTACGCCGATCTGGGACTCCAGCTGGATGGACGTCTGGAATTCCGCGGCGAAAAAAACGTGAGTGCGCTGTGCTCGTCCAATCTGTTCTTCGATCCCAGCGCGAATTGCAGGAGCGCGTTCGAGCCGGTCGTCGATTTCCAGTTCGCTGCCAAGTCGGGCGGAACCGTCGCCGACAGGGTTCACGTGAATCTCGACTACGACACCCAGCGCGAGTTCGACGCTTCGAACAACATCTCCATTTATTACGAAGGTAAGGGTAGAGAGCTGCTTCAGCGACTGGAGCTGGGAAACGTCACCTTCCAGCCGCCCACCTCGCGCTACATCACCGCTGGAATACCGAGCGGCAATTACGGTATTCAGAGTGTCATGAAACTGGGCTCAATGCGCCTGAAGGCAATTCTTGCGCAGCAGAAGGGAAACATCGTCCGCGACCACGTTTTCACGGTCGGCGATCGGACTCTCCAGGCGGTAGACAGAAAAATCGAGGACTATCAGTTCGAGCCGCGTCGCTTTTTCTTCACCATCGACCCGCGACTCCTGGGGAGCGCTTACCCGAACGTAGACATTCTCGATACTCGCCGAATGGCCACATTGTCGGCGTCGCTTCCCGACACGCTGCGGCCCACGAAGATATTTCTTTACCGTCTCTTGATCGGCGGGCAGCCGCCAAATCCGAGCGGCCCGCAGTTTCGTCTGATCGGCAATCCGCGCTCGCGGCGCGGCCAGGTCTATGAGTACCTGCGCGAAGGCGTCGATTATTACACCGATCCCTCTCTGTTGTGGATCGCGCTGGTGCGGCCTCTCGCGCTCAACAACGAGCGCCTCGTCGTTGCTTACCGCGTTCGCCTCAATGGGCGCGACACCATATACACCGCAACGGGCGGCACGCCCGACCTCTCCTACACGCCTACGCACGAGCAATTCGCCAATCTGATTTGGGATCCCGACGTGCAGCCCGGCGGTCCGGCGTTCGATCGCGAGATCCGAAGCGTGTATCGGCTCGGCGGCCCCGACCTGCGCCGACAGAGCGTGACCCTGAAGATCGTGACCGGAAGCAGCGAGGATCAGGAGAAACCGGTCGCTGGCACCGCTGACACATATCTAAAGCTTTTCGGACTCGCACAGAGCACAAACAGCTCGAGCTTCGATCTCGAGAATCGCATCTGGCCTCGGCCGAGCGATCCGAACTTCGAGCTGAGCCTGGGGTCGCCTGGGTCCCGTACGATCCGCGACCAGTTCCTGATATTCCCCTCCGCTAAGCCGTTTGCCTCGAAAGGTCTCGCGACCGCGGGAAACCCGACGAACGACACCGTGTACACGACGCCCCCTGAATACGTACGGTCGGCTCAGCGGCCCGAAGCGGTTTACCATATCCGCGTTCGTTATCAAGCGGAAGGAAGTGGCGAGGGCGGAGCCCTGATGCTGGGGACCGTTCAGGTGCGCCCCAACTCCGAGAGACTGCTGGTCGATGGGATTCCGCTCACCAGAGGAACCGACTACTCCGTAGACTACGATCTCGGGCGCGTTTCGTTCAACCGGCCCGATACGCTATTTCCTCGCCCGAGACAGGTGACCGTGCAGTACGAGGAAAACCCTGTGTTCGAAGAAACTCCGACTTCCATCTTCGGCGCGACGGCCGAATTCCCTTTCGACAACGGGCAGATCAACTTCACGGCAATCTCCCAGAGCCAGCGGACGAATTTCACTCGTCCCCCGCTCGGATTCGAGCCGGCAGCGTCGCTGGTCGCGGGCGTCAACGCCCTCTTCAGCTTCGACGCCGAGCCGATCACGAGTCTCGTCTCGAAGCTCCCGTTTGGCGCGACGACGATTCCTTCGCGCATCGGATTCTCCGCGGAGCTCGCCGCCAGCCGGCCACAGACGAACGCATCGCAGCAGGCGTACCTCGAATCGTTCGAGGGAGAGGGCGGGCTCTCCATCTCTCTGAGCGAGCCGCAGTGGTATTTCAGCAGCCAGCCCGCACTGGGCGCGAGAATACCGACTCTGCTTGGAGCGGGAGTGTTCGATCTCAACCGCGCGGCAACACTGGCGTGGCAAACCAACGGGGCTAATGCCGACGGCAAACCTATTAGCTACACGATCGACCAGATCGACCCATTGGTGTCGCAGGTCGGTACGGGGCTCGCTGGCCCAGAGCAGCTGCTGTGGCTCACGCTCTATCCACTCACAGTTGGCGGCCACCTCGATAACCGCACCAGCGCTTTTCGCTGGACCGTCCCCAACGCTCCCCTTGGCCGGCGGTGGCGGTCGGTTCGAACCGTGCTGGGATCGAGCGGAACGGACATCTCGCGCGCCGAGAATCTCGAGTTCTGGGCACAGATTCCCATCACCGGCTCCCGCACAAAGAGTCCGACCATCGTATTCGACTTCGGGGAGATCTCCGAGAACTCGGTCGCTTTCGGACCTGACACGATGTTCGTCCGTGCGGGGCCCACGCCGGGGACTCGTGACACGACCTATCACGGAAAACGGATTCAGGGCCTCGACGTGCTCGACAGCGAGCGCGACCCGTTCTCGCGCGCCTTCAACGTCGCCATAAACGACAACGGGCTGCCGGGTGATGTCATCGACACGCTCGTTGTCGTGTACGACACCGTCCCCGGCGCGGCGCCGAGAATCGAAACAGTCTACTCCGCAAAGAGCTGCAGGGGCGGCTACAGCGTCCTGCAAGTAGTCGGCGATTCAAAAACGAACTGCACCATCAACAACAATCGCCTCGACGAAGAGGACATCGACGCGGACAACGTGCTGAACCTCACCACTGCGGAGCGCGATCAGGAGCGCTGGTACAGGTACGTCGTCAACCTTGCGGACACTAGTAGACAGACGCGCTACGGTCAGTGCGGGCCGCCGCCTCAGCTGGCCGGCCAGCCGCGTGGGCCGCGCGACAACGTCTGCTGGGTTCTGTTTCGCGTCCCGTTCCGCACCCCGGATGATTCTCTCGGGAGTCCGTTGCTCCGACGCGCGCGTGCGCTGCGTATCACCATGATTTCGGGCAATGGTCTCGCTGACGACGAGTTCAGCACGGTTCCTCTCGGCCGACTCCGGCTCACCGGCGCACCGTGGCTGAAGACCAGCGACAAAACTCTGCATGGAATTGCCGGCGATCAACCGACCTTCGGCGCAGTCCATTCCGGGGTCGTTGGAACCCAGGACCGGAACGTCCGCAAAGGAGCGATATCCTACGAGTCTCCCCCCGGCGTAACCGACGCGCCGACGAGCAAGACCGTGGCGTACCAGCCTGGCAGGGTTCAGGTGAATGAGCGTTCGCTGCGCCTCACAGCGACCGACCTCTCGCCCCTGGATCGCGCGGAATCGTATTACCGATTCCCGGAGGGCGAAAAGAATTTCATGGGTTACAAGGAGCTGAGGGTATGGGCTCGCGGCGTCAGCAGCGGGTGGGGTCCCAGCGGAGAGCTCCAGTTCTACATCAAGATCGCCCGCGACGCCAACAACTTTTACATGTACCGGACACCTCTCAACTTCGGACCAGGCCAACAAGCGTGGCTCCCCGAGATAAGAATCGACTTCAGTCGACTGTTTGCGTTGAGAGCGCAGATCCAGAACTCATATCTTCAGGGCAAACAGCGAAACACCTGCACTGGACTGGATTCAACTCTGATAGAGAACACCCCGTTGCCGGCTGGAACGACCCCGACGTCCCGCTACGCGGCCTGCGATAGCGGTTACATCGTCTACACTATCGACCCCGCCGTGAGTCCGCCCAATCTCGCGGCGGTACAGGAGCTGGCGGTAGGCATGGTTCGCCTTCCCACAGCTCCAGGAGCGAATTCGATCATACCAACGGACACGCTGGAAATGTGGGTCGACGACATCAGGCTTGCCGGCGCCGTCAATCAAACGGGATTTGCGGGTCAGGCGGGGCTCACCGTAATCGCCAGCGATTTCGCCGACATTCGTGTCAACGCCAGCAGGCGCGATCCCAACTTCAGGCAGCTCGCCGAGCAGCCGACCTTCCTCACGGACAACAATTGGAACGTCAGCTCGGCGTTTCATCTGGAGAAGCTGCTTCCTGCATCGCTTGGGCTCACTATTCCTTTCACCGTCAACTACACGTCGGCGTCGGAGCAGCCTTACTACGTCTCCCAGTCCGACATCCTCGCCGACGCCGTACAGGGTTTGCGCACTCCGCGATCCGCCGCCACCTCGATCACCTTCGGCGTTCGGCGGTCGAAGCCGATGACGGGATCAGCGTGGGCGCCGATACTCAACAACCTCGCGCTCAGCTCGTCGTACACGACCGGCGTGTCGCGGAGCGAGTACCAGGACGGCAAGGCAAAGAATTTTGCCATCGGTGTCGATTTCAATCTCTCACGCGCTCTCCTGCCGGAGATGTCCCGCTGGTCTCCGACTGAGCTTCATCTCACGAGCGTCTACGGCAACGGACGCGACGACCGGGTCTCGTTCCTCAAGCCCGCGAGCGCGGCTGATGACATCGCGCGCTCAGTCCGGGGGCGGAACCGCACCTGGCGCAACGGAAGCAGCCTTGTCTTCCATCCGTTCAAAGCCGCGTCCGTCAGATGGGATCTCACCTCTGTTCGCGATTTGCGCGGATACGGTGCCGACTCGCCGCTCGGCATCGTCGCCACTAGCGACCGCGATCGACTGGCTGGGTACGACACCGGTCTCGAGCGCGAACGGGCGATGCAGGCGGGAATCAACATCTCGCCGCCGATAACATCATGGTTCAGGCCGAGACTGGATTTCGGAACGTCGTACAACATGTTGCGGGACCCAAACACTCTCAGCTTCGCGCGACAGGGTGACAGCACCGGCAACCTCCGCATTCCGCGCCGGCTGGGCAACTCGCAGACGACAACGGCTGGTCTGACACTCGATCTTCCGCGCGCGATCAAGCTGTACACCGACAGCAGCAGTTTCTTGCGCGGATTTCTCAGCGGGTTGCAGCCCATCGACGTCAACCTCAACCGAAGCGTGCTCTCGGTGTACGACGGTAGCGCGGTTCCAGCGACACTCGGGTACCAGTTGGCCATCGGGGGTATCAACTCGTTCCGAGAACTCGGTGGTGAGCTCGCAACGAGCGTCGGCGTCGTCACTCAGCTTTCCCTGAACCAATCACTGAACTTGCCACTGGGCGCGAGCATCGCGAGCAGATATCAGCGTATCAACACCCGCAACTGGACGCGGAGATTTCAGTCGGCCCAGGAGGTCGTGGACGGGACTCAGATCGTGTTTCCGGATGTCTCCCTCCGGTGGACGGGCAGGCCCGTGGCGCTCAGCTCAATCATCTCCACTGTCGGCGCCAATGCCCGGATGCTCGAGACGAGACAATTCAACGGGACACAGCCGCTGTTTGGAGAAGTCACCGACGATCGTGGACGGCTTCGCGTCCGGAGCTACCCGATGAGCGGGTCGATAGTCTTCGCTGGCGCACGTCCTTTGTCGAGCACCGTTGGTTTCTCGCTCACCAAGCGTCTGGATACCAAGCCGGGCCTGAGCAGCAATGGAGACAACTCGGATTTTAGCATCGACGTTGCGAAGCCCTGGAAATTGCCTGCTGACTGGAACCCGCACAGTGATCTTCGCACGCGCGTCAGCTACCAGAAGAGCCAGGGGCAGAATTTCGTGATCAATCCGCTCGCGCTGAGTGGTGAAAGCCGGCTCAGTGACAATGGGCGTCGGGCGTTCAGCATGAGCGCTGATACCGACGTCGCCGAGAATCTGTCATCCAGCTTCGTGGTCTCGCGCGTCGAGAGCTTCGACCGTAACCTTAACCGCCGCTTCACGCAGACAGTGCTGAGCGCCGTGATGCACCTTCAGTTCTACGCCGGGGAGTTCAAGTGAGATCAATGCTGGTTCTCGCGCTTTCGTCTCTTACCATCGCGTGCGGTGGGGATTCACAGAAGGGAAGCGCTGCCCAACGAGAGCCGAGCAGCGCTGCGGCCTCCACCGGCTTCAACGGCGCGGCGGCGTACAACTATGCGAAAACGCAGGTCGATTTCGGTCCCCGCGTTCCCGGAACGCTCGCGGCAAAAAAGGCCGGCGACTGGATAATCAGCCAGATGCGCGCCCGGGCAGACACTGTGATCGTCCAGAGCTTCACCTACACGACCGCCGACGGAAAGAAGCTTCCGCTACGGAACGTTCTCGCCCGGTTCCGGCCCGACCTGAAGGAGCGGATTCTCTATCTCACCCACTGGGATTCGCGGCCGGTCTCCGAGTCGGCCGCTACGGAAGCCGAGAGAAAAATGCCCGTTCCAGGCGCCAATGACGGCGCTTCCGGTGTCGGCATGTTCGTCGCCTTGGGCGACGTTCTGAAGAAGACGAAGCCAACCGTTGGTGTGGACCTCCTTTTCACCGACGGCGAGGACTACGGACAATTTGGTCCTCCTGAAGTCGATGTGCTAATAGGGGCCAAGTATTTCGCCACGCACCTGCCGTCCCCGGATTACAAGCCGCTCTACGGCGTTCTCTGGGACATGATCGGAGACAAAGATCTCCGCATTCCGTACGAGATGATCTCGTTTCAGCAGGCCCCGGAAGTTGTCTCGCGAGTGTGGCAAACTGCCGCAGATCTTGGCTACTCCAACGTCTTCGTTCAGGAGAGCGGGGGAGAGGTGATCGACGATCACGTGCCGTTGCTGCACGCGGGCCTCCGCGTGATCGACGTCATCGATCTCACCTATGCGCCGCACCACACTCCCCAGGACACGATGGACAAGATATCTGTGAAGTCTCTCACTACCGTGGGAGACGTTGCCACGGCGCTGGTCACGCGGCAATAGAGCGTGAAAGGGAAGCTCACGGTCCTCATGATCACGGCGTTCGTGGACATGCTCGGACTGGCGATGATCATCCCTCTTCTACCGTTCTACGCGACAAAGCTCGGCGCCTCCGCGACCATTGTCGGAATTCTGATCGCGGCGTTTTCCATCGCGCAGCTTGCCAGCGCTCCCCTCTGGGGACTGTTCTCGGACCGCTATGGACGCCGGCCCGCACTGCTGGTCGGGCTGCTCATCTCAGCCGCCGCGTATCTGATCTTCGCCTACGCGAGCACGCTGTGGCTGCTTCTTCTCTCTCGCGCGGTGCAGGGACTGGGGGGAGGTACCATCGGGGTGGTCCAGGCCTACGTCGTCGACGCCAGTGACCCGAAGGACCGCGCGAAGAGCCTGGGATGGCTGTCCGCTGCGACCAGCTTCGGTGCGGTAGTCGGGCCAGCGATTGGATCGGCCCTCATCCACTGGGGACGCCACGCGCCCGGAATTGCGTCGGCGATCTTCTGCGTCCTCGTCAGCATCTTCGCTGGGGTGTATCTGCGCGAGTCCCGCGAAGAATCTCTCGCCTCCAGTGAGCATGGAATTCCGGCGGAAACGGGAAGCGGAGCGGTCTGGAGCGTCATTTCCCGGCCCAAAGAGCCGGCGCAGCGATTGATCTGGATTTACGCCATCGCCATTGGGGCATTTTACGGGACCGTGCCTACGCTGCCGCTGATCCTTGCCCACCGTCTCCCGATCACCGAGGCGAACGTAGGCTTCTTTGTCATGTACCTCGGCGGAATGGGGGTTTTAGTTAGAGCCGGGATCCTGGGTCGAATGATCGAATGGCTCGGTGAAGCGCGTTTGACGAGGCTTGGGCTGGTTTTACTCGCAACGGGACTCGCGCTCATCGCCGCGGTTCATTCCTACGTCACGCTGCTCGTGGCGCTCACCTTGATGCCATTGGGGACCGCCTTCGTTTTCCCCTGCGTGACGGCCATGCTCTCGCGGGTCGTTCCTCCGAGGAATCGGGGACTGTACATGGGAGTGCAGCACACCTTTGGAGGCGTGTCTCGGGTGATGTTTCCGCTCGCGGCCGGCGTTGCCATGGATCACCTGGGACTTGGATTCCCATTCGTGATCGCGGGAGTGCTCGTCCTCAGCACTTTGCTTCTGACGACATCGATGGAAGACTACGCCGCGAGCCGCGCCCCTTCGATGACGTAAAATCGCGCTTCGGCGCTAAGGTCGGAGGATGCCGACTCCCGCTGAGCGCAAAGCGCTGTTCTTCTTCGCAACTGTTCTGGTGCTCGGCGCGTCCACTCGAGCGTATCGAACGCTTCACAGCCGCTCGCCGGCCGACGCTCAAGCCCGGTCGGCTCTCGAACGCCAGATCAAGGCTGCCGATTCCGCCCGCCGGTCCGGCTTACGCAAGCCGAAACGGGAAAAGAAGCAAAAAAGCCCTCCCAGGCCCGTCGGTCCGCTCGACCTCGACGTCGCAACGGAGAAGGAAATCGAGGGGTTGAGGCACATCGGGCCGACGCTCGCGAAGCGGATTGTGGCTGACCGAGACTCCTTCGGTCCCTTCGGTTCTATGGATGGTCTGAAACGGGTCAAAGGGGTCGGTCCCTCTATGGTAGGAAAGCTCGACTCCGCGGTAACCTTCTCGCTCGTTCCGCGTCCTACAAACAGAGTCATATCCAGGCCATCCGAACTGCCAAAAGCACGCAGGAAGCCTCACTTAAAGGACACGCTTCGTTGACAGCTCCTGCCGCAAAAGCGCCGAGAATCGGCGATCTGCTCCTGAAAGAAGGGCTGGTCACACAAGACCAGCTCAATAAGGCTCTCGCGGAGCAGAGACACAACGGCACGCGCGTGGGCTATAACCTGGTCAAGCTCGGTTTCGTCAAGGAAACCGACCTCACCAGGATGCTCGCGCGACAGCACAAGATGCCCGCCGTCGACCTGACGAAATTTCAGGTCGATCCGCGAATCGCCAAGCTCATCCCCGCCGAGCTTGCGCTGAAGCACAACGTTCTCCCCCTAAAGCGAGATGGCCGGACGCTGACCGTCGCAATGTCGGACCCCGCGACGATGTCAGTGCTCGACGACATCAAGTTCATCACCCGTCTGGACATCTTCCCGGTCATCGCTGGCGAGTTTACTCTGCGCAACGCGATCGAGAAGTTCTATGAGTCGGGTGAAGCGCAGATGCAGAGCCTGCTCTCCGAGATTCCCGACGACGACATCGAGATCCTCGAGAGCGAGAACGAAAACACGGCGGACAATGGCGCGGCGCTCATTGACGAAGCGCCTGTCGTAAAGCTCATCAACGCCATTATGACCGACGCTCTCAAGAAAGGAGCCTCGGATATTCACTTCGAGTGCTTCGAAAAAGAGCTCCGCGTCCGCTACCGCATCGACGGAGCGCTGCAGGAGATCATGAAGCCGCCCATCAAGATGCGGCCGGCTTTGATCTCCCGATTCAAGATCATGGCGAGCTTGAACATCGCCGAGCGCCGGGTGCCGCAGGACGGGCGCATCAAGCTCAAGATCGGCACCAAAGTCATCGATTTCCGTGTCTCCACGCTCCCGACGCTGTTCGGCGAGAAGGTGGTGCTCCGTATTCTCGACAAGGGCAACCTGACCCTCGACCTCGGGACGTTCGGCATCGAGCCGCGCGCCGAGCGCGAGCTGATGGAAGCGATCTCCAACCCTTACGGGATGGTGCTCGTTACGGGACCAACGGGTTCCGGTAAAACGACGACGCTCTACTCTGCTCTGTCCAAGATCAACAACATCGACGTCAACATCATGACGGCCGAGGACCCGGTCGAGTACAACCTGTTTGGAATCAATCAGGTGCTAGTCCGCACCGACATCGGCATGACGTTCGCCGCGGCGCTCAAAGCGTTCCTTCGTCAGGACCCCAACATTATCATGTTGGGAGAAATTCGAGACCTGGAGACGGGCGGCATCGCTATCATGGCGGCGCTAACCGGTCACCTTGTTCTCTCGACCTTGCATACGAACTCGGCGCCCGAGACCGTTACCCGTCTCATGGACATGGGAATCGAGCCCTTCAACGTGGCCTCCGCCCTGAATCTGATTCTCGCGCAGCGGCTGGTTCGTCGCGTCTGCAGCAAGTGCGCTGAAGCCTACAAGATGGACAAGGCGGAGATAGCGGGCGCAAAAATCGGCGGTGGCGTCACGCTCCGCGACCTGCATTTCACCGACATGGCGTTGAGCGACGCCAAGACCCGCGCTACCGAGGCCGCAAAGCCGCTCATGGCCGAGATCACGCTCGACACCAAGATGGAAGATCTCCCGGTCTTTCGCGGAAAGGGATGCGAGCAATGCGATGGCTCGGGCCTCAAGGGCCGGCAAGGGCTTTACGAAGTCATGAACATGACGCCCGGCCTCCGAAAGTTGATCATGCAGAGCGCGGGCGCCGCGGAAATTCAGAAGCTCGCCATCGAAGAAGGAATGCTGACACTCCGCATGGATGGCTGGCTCAAGGTGCTGAAGGGAATCTGTCCGCTCGACCAGATCGTACGCGAAACCGCAGCGTGATCTCCAACTCTCGAATCAATATCAGATGACATTACCGTTCATTGACACATCAGCCCCGGCCGGACCGCCCAAGCCGCAGGGAGTCAACCTCCGCTCGTTGCTGGAGGAGATGGTCTCCCGCAATGCGTCTGACCTTCACATCGTCGCTGGTGAGCGGCCAAAGCTGCGTGTCGACGGGGACATCACGAACTCTTCTGTCGATCAGGAGATGTCGCCGAAGGATACGCTCCAGATCGCCTATTCGGTGTTGACGGAGCAGCAGAAAAAGCGATTCGAGCTCGAGGACGAGCTCGACTTCTCGTTCGGCATCCAGAACCTGGCGCGCTTCCGCGGCAACGTGTTCAAGCAGCGCGGCTGCGTATCGATGGTAGTGAGACAGATCCCGTTCATGATCAAGACGTTCGATCAGCTCGGTCTTCCCGGCTCCATCGCCAAAATGGCGGAGAAGCCGCGCGGACTCGTCCTGGTTACCGGCCCGACCGGCTCCGGTAAATCGACCACCCTTGCCGCCATGATCGACAAGATCAATCGTGAGCGTAAGGGCCACATCATCACGGTCGAAGATCCGATTGAGTTCATTCACAAGCACCAGAGCTGCATCATCAACCAGCGCGAGATCGGCAGCGACACCAAGTCGTTCGCCAATGCACTCAAGTATGCGCTGCGCGAAGATCCGGACATCATCCTGGTCGGTGAAATGCGCGACCTGGAGACGATCGCCGCGACTTTGACGATCGCCGAAACAGGTCACCTCGCGTTCGCCACGCTGCACACCAACTCCGCGGCCGAAGCGATCAACCGTATCATCGACGTATTCCCGTCGCACCAGCAGTCGCAGGTGCGTGCGCAGCTGGCCTTTGTTCTCGAGGGCATCGTCACTCAAACGCTTCTTCCCAGGGCACAGGGCAAGGGTCGCGTGATGGCCGCCGAGATCCTGGTCGTGACTCCCGCGATTCGCGCCCTGATCCGCGACGACAAGGTTCACCAGATCTACTCGTCGATGCAGGCGGGTAAGAAGTGGGGCATGCAGACGCTCAACGATGCTTTGTACCAGCTATTCATGAACCGCGAAGTAACGGCGGAAGAGTGCCTGCGCGTCAGCGGCGACCCAACGGAGTTCCAGCGCATGATTGGCCAGCTGGATCCGGCAGACGAAGGCAAAACCGGCCAGCCGCCGTCCGGAAAGCCGGCGGCTACACGTGGGTCCGCACCGGGCTCCCCAGCGAGACGTTAGGAGAGGATTAGTTAATGGCTACTTTCACATACACGGCGAGAGCATTCAACGGCGATCTGCGCACTGCCACGATCGACGCTTCCTCTCGCGATGACGTAATTGCCCAGCTCAGAAAGCAGCGATTGAGCGTAGTCAAGATCGATCAGGATGCCAGCAAGAAAGTCGGCAAAGGATCGATCAAGACGCGCGACGTCGTCATTTTCACCCGTCAGTTCTCGACCATGATCAACTCGGGTCTGCCCCTCGTGCAGGCCCTGACCATTCTTGCCGAGCAGACCGACAACAAGGCGCTCGCCGAAGTCACCAAGAAGGTGGTGTTCGACGTCGAGTCGGGTAACACAGTCGCGGACGCGCTTTCCAAGCACCCGCGCGCGTTCACCAATCTATACGTCAACATGGTCGCCGCCGGTGAAGCAGGCGGTATTCTCGACACGATTCTCATGCGTCTGGCGACGTTCCTGGAAAAGAACGACGCCCTGGTGAGAAAGGTGAAGGGAGCCATGATTTATCCGACGGTCATCATGAGCGTCGCGGGCATTGCAGTCGTGGTGCTCCTGATCTTCGTCATCCCGGTGTTCGCGGGCATGTTCGCATCAGGTGGCATGGCGCTTCCACTTCCGACCCGAATCGTCATCGGTGCCTCGGGCTTCCTCAAGGCCTATTGGTGGGTGATCGGCGCCGTAGGCATTAGCGGGGGATACATGGGGAAGAAGTACTACGCCACGTCAAACGGGAAGCTGGTAATCGACCGGCTCATGCTGAAGGTGCCGGTTCTCGGTGACGTGCTCCGCAAGTCGGCAGTGTCACGTTTCACCCGCACGCTCGGCACGCTCATCAGCTCCGGCGTGAGCATTCTCGAAGGACTCGAGATTACGGCGAAGACGGCCGGCAACCGAGTCATTCAGGACGCGATCATGCAGTCGCGCTCCTCGATCGCCGGCGGTGACACGATTGCTCAGCCGCTCCAGAAGTCGAAAGTCTTCCCGCCCATGGTCATCTCGATGATCGCGGTCGGCGAGCAAACCGGTGGTCTGGACGAGATGCTGTCCAAGATCGCTGACTTCTACGACGAAGAAGTCGATGCTGCAGTGAGCAACCTGCTCTCGCTGCTCGAGCCCATCATGATCGTCTTCCTCGGCGTCGTGGTCGGAGGCATGGTCGTGGCCATGTACCTCCCCATCTTCGACATGGTCAACGCGGTTCAATAAGCGCAGCTCCACGCAAAAAAA
>JANMWS010000167.1:0-12650 GCA_031394125.1 Gemmatimonadales bacterium | reverse complement strand
TGAGAAGTCCACGGTCATTGATTCCCACCCGCTGCGCGGCGAGCGATGTCATCTTCCTGATCGCGAATTCCAGAGTGATAACTGAATCCTGACGCACGTAGCGACCGAGGATGCGAGGGAACGTCCCGAAGCCGCGCGGATGCTCGCGCTGGCTCCACTTGCCGGCCGAATCGGGACTGAGCGCGCCCGCGTCCTGCCCGACCGACACCCACGGCTGCCTCATTGCGTAGCGGAGAGCATCCTCGTTGAACGAAAAATAGAGCGCACCCGTGCGTCCCCGATCGGCGATCAGAATGTCGAACGCCGCGTCGTATGCGTCCTGTCCGCGCATCTTACCGACTTCGGTCAGCAGCTTGCCTTCGTAAATTCTGAGAGAGTCGGCACCGACATCATTTATCATCGTCCGCGCCGCGGTCCGAATTCCCTGCGCACTGTCGGCAGCGAGCTCCGCCTTTAGACGAGCCCGAACGGCCGGATCCCTGAGCCGCACCACCATCGAGTCGTCGCCGCCCTCCTGCACCCAGGTGTTGAGCATGGCGGAGAGTCCGGTTCCGCTCGCGATGTACGGGTACTGGTCGGCGGTTACGTCGATTCCCGCCGCTCGCGCCGAATCGATGAGCGCGACTGCTTGCTTCATCTGCTCCAGCGATCGCGACTTGATGTGCCTGATCTCAGCCCACGTTCCCGCCTCTGAGGCGATGCGAATCGTTTCGCGCACCGCATCGAGCAGTCCAGTGCCCTCGCTCCGGATGTGCGCGGCGTATCCGCCTTTGTACGGCGTCGCGTACTTAGTGAGCGCAATGAGCTCCTCCGTCGAGAAGAAGGTGCTCGGCAGGTAGATCAATCCTGTCCCCAGTCCGACTGCGCCGTCGCGCATCGCCGAGTCTATGAGAGCGCCCATCTGCTTCATCTCGACGTCGGTGGGATGACGAGTGACGTCCCCCATCACGGCCTGTCGGACGGAGCTGGTGCCAACGTACGTACCGAGATTTATGGCCGTTCCATTCTTTTCGAGAAACGCAAAGTATTCTCCGAGCGAGCGCCACGGGAACCGGGGATTGGGCTGTTCTCCGAGCGCGACATTAGGCCACGCGGAGTGGACCTCCCCAGTGATCTCACTGGTGATTCCCTGCGTGATCTTCGATACCGCATGCGGTCCCCGGAGAATCGCGAACTCCGAGTGTCCGAGCATGTCGATAAAGCCCGGCGCGACCACCTGGCCGCCGGCATCGATCACTCGTCGCGCGGCGAGGCCCGGTAGAGACGGACCCACATAGGCAATCCTGTCACCGATCGTTGCCACGCTGCCGCGGTACCACGGATTGCCGGTCCCATCGACGATCCGGGCGTTCGTGATCAGCACATCGTAGCGTGTTGCGGTGGGACCTCGCGTAGACACCGAGGCACAGGCAGCAGTAAGTGTGGTCGCAAGAGCAAGGACGACTCTGGTGATTCGCATTCGTTGTGAGATCGGGTGTAGGAGGGGGCTGCTACGAGATCTTCTGCGTCTTCTTTTTCAGAAAGTCCATAAGTATGAACTGACCAAGAGTCATGGTGTTGGTGAAGTACGCTTTGCCCTTGCTGATCTCGGAGACACGCTTCACGAACTCCACCAGCGCCCGATCGCGCGCGAGCATGAACGTGTTAATCAGAATTCCGGCGCGCCGGCAGTTGGCGACTTCGCGCAGCGTGGTGGCGATGACAGTTGCATCGAGCCCCATTGAGTTCTTGTAGATCTGTCCGTTCGGCATCGTCATCGCGCTCGGTTTGCCGTCGGTAATCATCACGATCTGCCGCATGTCCTTTTTCTGCGCCATGAGGAGCCGGCGCGCGAGCTTGAGGCCTTCCGCCGTGTTGGTGTGATAAGGGCCAACCTGCGCCTGCGGCAGCGTCGACAGCGGAATCTCCTCGGCTGAATCGTGAAACAGCACTACCTGGAGTGTGTCGCCCGGAAACTGCGTGCGAATGAGATGCGTCAGCGCCAGCGCGACTTTCTTGGCTGGCGTGAAGCGATCCTCGCCATAGAGAATCATCGAGTGCGATGTATCGAGCATGAGCACGGTCGCGCACGACGAGCGGTACTCGGCCTGACGCACCATCAGATCCCCGTAATCGAGGTCCATCGGCACCTCCAGCGACCCGGTGCGCCCGAGCGAGTTTTTCAACGTCTCGTTCACATCGATGTTGAGGACGTCTCCGTATTCATACGCTTTGCTGTAGCCGTCCGACTCGATGCCGGTTGCAAGGTGCGGCGTGTCGTGCGAGCCGAAGCTCGATTTGCCGAGCGAGCTCAGGATGTGGCGAAGGCTCTTGTATCCGAGGAAGTCGATTCCCTTGTCGGTGAGGTTGAACTGGACGCTCTTCGAAGCGCCATGCGCGAGCCCGCCGCGGCCCTCAACCTGTTGGTGACCCGCTGGCATCTGCGGTGGCGCTTGGAGATTCAGGTATCCCTCGGCGGCCAGTTTCTGAACGAGGCTGTCGAGCAGCTCACTCAGTTTTTCCTGTGATTCCTTGTTTCCGTCACCGCGAAGCGCTTCCAGGAGCTCTGGTGTGAACTGCCCGCTCTCGATCAGCGCGTCGAGAATTGCCTGACGCAGCGCTTCGACAGAGCGGTCGGGCTCCGAATCGAAGTCGTCGAAGTACGGATTCAAGCTCTGTCCGCCCGCGAAGCCCGATTGAAGCAGAAAATCCGCGAGCTTGTCCAGCAATGCCTGGAGATCGACCGCGTCAGCAGCTTCCGGGCTGAACTTGGAGTAGGTGTGGAAGCGCATATCTCTAACATACAACCCGGGCGTAGGGTGTGTATAATCCTCAGCAATGCCCCTGACCCCGGCGCGTCCCGCAAGAAAATCGATCAACCCATTCCGGACGCTGCAGGTCCACCGGAATTTCCGCCTTTTCTGGACCGGTCAGACCGTCTCGCTGATCGGAACGTGGATGCAGCAGGTGGGGCAGGGCTGGCTCGCTCTGGAGCTGACCAACAGCGCGTTCATGGTAGGACTGGTGAGCGCGGCGGGCAGCTTCCCTGTGCTGCTCCTCTCTCTCTATGGAGGAGTCGTAGCCGATCGGCGCAGCAAGCTCCGCATCGTCATCATCTGCCAGGCGCTTCTACTGTTCGAGGCGGCCGCGCTCTGGTGGTTCGCCTGGACGTCCCGCATCAACATCGGGTGGCTGCTTGCCATGACGACCGTCGGTGGGGTGATCTCGGCGTTCGAGATTCCGGCGCGGCAGGCAATGGTCGTGGAGCTGGTCTCGCGCGAGGATCTGGTCGACGCGATCGCGCTCAATTCGGGCGGATTCAACCTCGCTCGGATCGTCGGGCCGTCGATCGCAGCCATCGTCCTCGCCAAGTTCGGCGTCGCCTGGTGCTTCGGCATCAATGCGCTCAGCTATTTCGCCGTTCTCACGAGTCTCGCGCGAATCAAGCTCCCTCCGTGGACGCCCGTTCAGTACCTCGTCTCTCCAGCCGAACAGCTGAAGCAGGGACTGCGCTACATGCGGAGCTCGCGCGCGGTATCGGGACTGATGGGTGTGATCGCCGTGTACTCCATATTCGGGTTTCAATACTTGACGATGATGCCGGTCATTGCGCGTGACGTGCTGCACACGGGAGCGAGCGGTTACGGACTGCTCCTCACTTTCGTCGGCATTGGCGCCCTGACCGGAGCGCTTTCGCTGGCAGGGCTGGGAGGGAGAATTCGTCGAGGACGGTTGTTCAACGCCACGGCTTACGCATTCGCCGGGCTTACGATTCTCTTTTCGCTGATGCGCACCGTTCACCTTGCGGCGGTAGTGCTGCTCTTCCTCGGGCTCACGATGCTGATCAACGGCGCGCTGGCGAACGGAATTCTCCAGTCGGTCGTGCCAGACGAGCTGCGCGGCCGGGTGATGGCGACGTACGTCTTCGTTTACGTCGGCTTCACGCCGATCGGATCATTCATCGCGGGAGCGATGGCGCGCTTCGTCGGCGTCCAGTGGGCGATCTTCACCGGCGGCGTGGTGATGCTCGCTTACTCGCTGTGGGCGTTCTGGAAGTACCCGGAGATACGCGCGGTCTAACTACACAACTGCAACTGCAACAGAACGGGTGCGAGACGTGAGTAGCACAGCTGGGAGCTGCTAGTTCACTACGCCCGGACGTAACGCGGCGACATTCCGTGGACAGGCAGAGACAAAAGCTTGCCCTAATTCCATGAGTGACGTCCCGACGTCGTGAACTTGCAGCTCCCAGCTACGCCACTGACAACTCGCACCCGTTCTGTTGCAGTTGGATCTCGACCAACCGAGATGCCAGCACTCGCACCCGTTCAGTTGCAGCTGTCCCTTCTAAGCCTTTACGCTTTGGTCCATACCCGAATCGCGATTAGAACGAGAAAGATCGCGAACGCCTTCTGCAGCTGCGGCCCCGACAGGTTCTGCGCGAGCCTCGCACCAGCCCACGCTCCGAACAACAGTCCGAGCGCGATCCACAGCGACGCCAGGACGTTGAGATGCCCGCGCCGGTAGTATTCCCACGCGCCCAGCGCTCCGACGGGCAGCAGCAGCGCGCCGAGTGAGGTGCCGGTTGCCGTCTGCGGCGAAAACTTCGCCAGAAGGATGAGCGCGGGTCCGATCACTATGCCGCCCCCGATTCCGAACAGGCCGGCGAGGACTCCAGCCGCAAGCCCAATGGCGATAAAGAGAATCACTTGTCAGCTCACGAATAAAAGTTTGAGAACCGCCCGCTCAGGAGACGCCATGCGAGCGAAACATGAAGAAAACTGCGCCGAGAAATGCACAACGCCGCCCTGAGCGTACCAGGCAAAGGTCATGAAAGTGTTCGAGATGACCAGCAGCCCCGCGGTTCGCCAGAACGTGATGGACATCAGGCCGGAATCCCTTTCTTCACTGCGTCGAGCACCTTGTCCGCGAAGACATCGATCTCGTCGAGTGTCGTGTACACGTTGGGCGTGATGCGAATCCCCTTGAATTCGGGGTGCACGATCGGTGTGTTCACGATGCGATGCTGATTGAGCAGCCAGGCGCCCAGCTTCACGTTGTCGATTCCTTCGACCTGAAACAGCGCGATCGCGCCCGCCTGCCGGTTATCGAGCGGAGTTAGAACGGAAACTCGCGAGCTCTCTGCCAGTATCCGCTTCGTCCATCGATCACGTAAAAACCGAAGGCGCGCGATTTTCCGGTCGGCGCCAATGCCGCGATGGAACGCCAGCGCGGCCGAGATCGCATTGTGGTTGGCGGCGGGGTGGGTCCCGATTTCCTCGTACTTCCGGATGTCGTTGTCCTGAGTGGCTGCCGCGGCCATCAACGGCCAGAGATTCTTCTGCTTGTCCTTGCGCACGTAAAGGAAGCCAGTGCCGACCGGAGCGAGCAGCCACTTATGTAGGCTCGTTCCATAGTAATCGCACTTGAGGTCGTCCCTCTTGAAGGGGAAGTGGGCGAAGGCGTGCGCGCCGTCCACGAACACCTCGATGCCGAGCGGACGCGCTATCTCAACGATCTGCCGCACCGGCATTATCTGGCCGGTGAGATTCGTGATGTGGGTGACCTCGATGACCTTGGTGCGCGGAGTGATGGCTGCCCGGAACTGCTCGACGAGATAGCTGTCTGATGGCGGCGGAACCTTGAACGAGACCTGCTTGACGACGATTCCTTCGCGTCGCGCCCGCTGTTCCCAGGAGGTGATCATCCGACCGTAATTCTGATTCGTGATCACGACCTCGTCGCCCCGCTTGAGATCGAGTCCGAAGATCATGATCTCGTTTGCCTCGGACGCGTTGCGGGTGATCGCCATCTCTTCCAGCGCGCAGCCGAACTCGCTGGCGAGGTCTCGGCGCACGCTTTCGACTCGCGGCTCGAGCACCCGCCACATGTGTTCCACCGGCAGCTCGTTCGAGAATCTCAGGTCCCTGATCATCGCCTCGAGCACGTGACTGGGCGTCGGGCTACAGCCACCGTTGTTCAGGTTGATCATGGTGCGATCGGAGTCGAACGCTCGCTGGATCTCCGCCCAGTACGTCTCATCATCGGCGATTGCCTGAGGAGGACGATCGCCCGCGATCGCGTTGGCGCGGAAGAGAGATTTTATCGCCCGCTCGCGGAATACTGGCTGCGTCGCGAGCCCCGCCGCGGCTAGCCCAGAGAGGAATTCGCGTCTGCTCGTCACTCATGCCTCCAATTCGACAAATGAAAAAGCGGCCGTCAGTGGTGACGACCGCTCAATAATATGACCCTGCTGTTCCGTGAGCGAGGCGCGGCGCCTTCTACTGATACTGGATGTAGAGCGGCTTCGGATTCAGCATGAGGACTTCGGCCGGTGTGAGGAGCGGATCGCCCTTCTTCGTGTCGTTGTGGTAGAAGAGCTTGAATCCGGTGTACTGCACCGGCTCGGCTTCCACGTAAGCGCGATATGAATCGTATTTGAGCCACGGCTGGCCCCAGCCATCCATATCGATCACGACCTGCACACGGGGATCGAGCTTTATCTGCTGGGAGTTCGTGAGCATGTTGCGGGTGAAGCGATGCACGACCAGCACCTTCGGTGGAAGATTGTTCTGCTTCACTAGGTCCGACAGCAGGCCAATGGCGTAGTTCACGTCGCTGGCGTCCATCGTGCCGATCCGGGCTCCCGGTTTGGACCGCTCACGCGATTTACCTTCCTCGCGCGAGACGTTCCTGAGTTTCATCGAGAACTCAGGATCGATTCCGAGCATCACGTTCGGCCTCTTGAGAAACGGAACCAGCCGTGGCAGCTCTTCCTGAACCGTGCTGTGGCCGACCTGCACGTCGAGAAAAACCAGCGCGTTCCGCGGCGCCGCCCATGACGCGACTCTCTCGACCAGGGTATCGGCCATGCGGAGGCGGTATTTGCCATCCCGCCCCGGAGCACCCTGAGCGACCACCGCGATGAGATGCAGCGCGGGCTGCACTGGGTGGGATGGATCGGCCTTCCGCCAGGCGGCAATCTCCTTGTCGAAGCGGGCAAGCATTTGATCAGGGGGCAGCTCCCCGAGGATTCCCATCCTTTTGGAGAGTGGATTCCCGTAGAAAGCGACGATTCTGCGCCCTGGCAGGATCGATCCTGGAAGCGGCTGCTGCGTTTTCACCGGCCAGGCGGTGCTTTCCATTCCGGCCCTGATTGCCTTCACCAGAGCGAGGCTGTCCTTCGACGTGCGTCCCTTCACAGATGGAACCGTGATCGGCGGATCCTTGGCCGCGGTATCCTTTCCGACGCCCGACGCCGTGCTCGATGTCGTGTTGGCGGGGATTGGAGACGATGAGACGGCGACTGCGACCGTTTGTGGAGTCGATGATCCAACCGTTTGCGCGTCGGGAGGAATCGATTCTCCGCCCGGCGAGGGGTGTGCGTCCCTGCTTGCTGCACAGGCGAGCGCGGTCGCTAATGTAAGTGAGAAAAGCACGGGGATCGAATAAAATTTCAATGAAGCTGCCTGCATCAGTATCTGGAGTGGGTGGGAACTACGGTCGGGATCGGCTCACCAGAGGCCAATTCATAAATCAGGCCTAAGATGCTTACCTGGTTCTACTACACCGCTGTGCAGCTAATTCTTCGTGTCGGGAGGATTCGGCGCTCCACAACGCGTCCAGCTCAGTGTCGCGGCGGGTCATAGGCCACCGTATGTTTTTTAGCTCTCGGCCACCTCCTTTCACCCCTGCCCCCCTCGCGTGGACCAACTGCTCGAACAGCTGCGAGAAAGCTTCGCCGAAAGCTATCGCGTAGACGAGGAGCTGAAGGGTGGGGGAATGAGCCGACTGTTCCTCGCCACCGACCTGGCTCTCAATCGCAAAGTCGTCATCAAGATTCTGCCGCCCGAGCTCACCAGTCATATGATGGCGGCCCGCTTCAAGCGCGAGAGTGAGGTCACCGCCCACCTGCAGCACCCGAACATCCTGCCGATCATTACCGCGGGCCTGAAGGACGGGCTGCTCTACTACGTGATGCCGTTCATTTCGGGCGAGTCGTTACGTCAACGGCTAAAGCGCGATCGCCAGCTCCCCGTCCACGATGCGGTGACGATTCTTTGCGAAGTAGCTTCGGCGCTCGCGTATGCGCACAAGCAGGGAGTGATTCACCGGGACATTAAGCCCGAAAACATTCTCCTCCAGGATGGGCACGCGATACTGGCTGATTTCGGTATCGCAGCTGCTCTCTCTGCGCCGGGCGAAGAGCCTCATTCGCGAATTACGCGCACCGGCATGTCTGTCGGCACCGTCGGCTACATGGCACCCGAGCAGGCACTCGGCGGAACCGATGTGGACTCGCGCGCTGACATCTACTCTCTGGGCGTCGTCAGTCACGAGATGCTCGCCGGCTCGCCGCCCTTCTCGGGCGCCACGACTCAGGCGATTTTGGCAGCACATCTTACCCAGCCGCCCCCGCGGCTGGATGACTTTCGCGATGACGTTCCCGTTCCAGTCTCTCGCGCCATTGCGAAGGCGCTCAAGAAGAATCCCTCCGAGCGTTTTCAGACAGCAAGCGAGTTCGCGACGGCATGTCGACAGCAGGCTCCGCGACTTTCCACTCTGTCGCGCGCAGTCAGCGTGCGGAAGCTCCGACGCGTTTCGCGAAAGAAAATTGCCGCCGGCGTTTTGCTCCTCCTCGTTGGGCTCGGCGGGGGATTGTACGCGCACTATCGCGCCCCGTCCGGTCCGCAGGAAAACGTAACGGTCGTCGTAGCGCCCTTCGACGCGAGCACGTCAGATCTCAAGCTCTGGCACGAAGGCATTGTCGATCTGCTCGCACGCAACCTCGACGGCGCTGGACCGCTGCGCACCATCTCGCCGACGCTCGCGATTCGGAGTTGGAAGGCCGGTGCGCGGTCGGACCGTGGCCCTGCGGTCCAGTTGGCGCGCAGCACGAACGCCAAATACGCGATCTACGGCTCGCTTGTGCCATCGGTCGCTGACTCGGTGCGCATGCATTTCGGCCTGGTCGATGTCGCGTCCGATTCCGTGCTGGTTGAGGATGAGGTGCTCGATGCGACGGTCGAGAAGTTGGCGGATGATCTAACCGTCAGCGTTTTGCGCGAGCTCGGCAAGCGGCATCGAATTGGAGCGGTGCGGGCGACGTCCATCGGATCGAGCTCCGCGCTCGCGCTCAAAGCATTTCTTCAGGGTGAGCAGTACTATCGGCGCACCTCCTGGGATTCGGCCGGAGTCTATTATTCGCGCGCGATTTCGCTTGACACTGGCTTCGCGCTTGCCCTTCGACGCGCGGGGCAGGTAACTGCGTGGCAGAATAGCGAGTCTGATTCGGCGCGGCAGGCACTCGCACTCCATGCGGGTGCGAGAAACCGCAGTCTCGCGCCGCGCGACAGTCTGTTGATCACCGCCGACTCGCTCAGCGCAGCGCTCGAAAACGGCGACCCCAATCTGCCGAACTGGGGCATTGCACGCAGACTTTTCGCAACCGTCAATGAAGCAGTGGCGCGGTATCCGGAAGATCCTGAGGTCTGGTACGCGGTCGGCGAAGCACGATTCCACCATGGATATGGAGCCATTTTCGACATAAGCGAGTCGGAGGTGCGCGACGCGTTCAAGCGATCGATCGCGCTCGACTCCGCCTTTTCTCCTGTCTACATCCATCTCGTCGAGCTCGGCTTCACCATCGATGGTGGCCCAGCGGGAAGAATGGCAGTGCAGGAGTATCTGGCGCACAACCCTCTCGGTAACGACGCAGAAGGGATGCGTCTGCTCGAGATGGTCACCGACCCCGCACGATCGAGGACGCCCGCCACGCAGAAACTCCTCGACGCCGCGCCGTCCGAAGTGTTACTGGACGACTGGCTACTGGTGCGGCGCTGGCCTGATTCGGCGGAGACAGCTCTGCGCTTTCTCCGGGCTTTGGCGCGACGTCCGCGCACCTCTCCGACCTTTGTGCAGGACTCCTTGCAGCTGCAAAACTCGCTTCCCCTGCAGCTCGCGTATCGCGGGCGGTTTCGAGAAGCGTACCTCGCGATCGGGAATCGGCCCTCTCGGTTGTTCGGACAGCTGGCTTTACTTGGTGTAGTCGATGCCGACACCACTAGAGCCGTGTTCGCGCGTTGGCTCGCAGCCAACACATCGCAGATTCACTCGGCGCTTCCATGGTGGTCAGAGCGACGTGACACCGCCTCTATTCTCTCGCTCATGAGGAATTACGACGCATCGGTGGCGCGGGCGAAGCCCGAGGCAAGGGCAATCGCGCGCTACTTTTCCGACGCGGCAAGAGCGTATCTGCTGCTCGCGCGTGGTGATTCCTCAGCGGCCCTCAAAGCATTCACCGCTCTTTCGGATACTCTCTGTCTTCGATGTGATCTCGACCGCCTGACCGCGGCGCGACTCCTTGCCAGTCGAAAGCAGTTCGCGGACGCCGACAGGATTCTGAGACAGCGGCTCTTCTCAGCGGTGACACCAACTGAAGTCCTGATTGCGTTCGATAGGGGAAGAGTGGAGGAAGCCGCTGGCCACAAGGCCGTTGCCGCGAAGTCCTTTCGACTCGTAGTGGACGCCTGGGGTCGAGGCGATCCGGAGGCTCAGACGTTCGTGCGCGCCGCCCAACAGGGGTTGTTACGACTCAGAGGGAGCTGAACGTTAAGGCCGTTAGGGGATAAAGCCGCCCGGATGGTGGGGACCGTGTGTGTGGGGTATAGCGGGTTTTCCCCGAAACAATACATTTGTTGGCCCAAGCTCTTCCTTACGCTCCGTGCGTCTCCACTCCCAACCAGGTGCTGTCCCATGAAACGGTTCGCGCTCGCCCTCGGTGTCGTCGCTTTTGTCCTCGCATGTAGTGACGCGACGACCGCACCCACCTCTCAAATTCAGCTGGCGCCAAACGCGCATATTTTATCGTCCGGGCGCATTCCTCCTCCGCCGGTTGATGCGGCGATCACTGTGACCGTTAGCAGCGTTATTACGTCCGGTCCATTTAACGGGACCTATTTCAGCAACGGAACAAGTCTCCTCGCTGCCGCCGCATCAACAGAGCTCGCAGATCCATCATTGAGCGTCATGGGAACTGCATGGCTTCGGTTCGACAACAAGCAGCCCGACGCATTTGGTACGACTGCCAGCGCCAACGCACGATTCCAGCGCACCGATCAGAAGCTGTCCGGGATGGGCACGTTCGTGATTAATGGTGTTAATGTCAGTATCGACGAAGTGACTTCGTTCACGGCCTTCCCTGATTGCGATCTCCCCGGACAGCCTTGCGCTACCATCACGTTCAACGCTACGGTCAACGGTGAGTCTGGCCATAAGGGCACTGCAGAGGCTTTCGATAGGGCGTTCTGCACCATCGTCTCCCCTATCGAGCGTGACCCCTATTACTCCTGCCCCCTAACTGACCGCAGCGGATCTTGACTTTCGACAGGCGCTCGCGGCGGAGATGACAGAATCACTCCGCCGCGAGCAGATCGAGGCACCCCCGGCGCTCTAACTCTGCCTGACAGCTCAGCCCGAGGTATCCTTCTTGTGTTCGGGATATGTTCGGGATATTCTGAGAACCAATGTCCGATCGTAACGCTGCCATTCGCGCACTCATCGAGCACCGTTTTCCCGATGCGACGCCGGTCACCCACCGGACCGCAGAGCCGGTGGCAACGGGGATCGAAGCGCTCGATGAGATTCTGCCCGGACACGGTTTGCCTCGCGGACGACTCACGGTCTGGATGCCTCAGGGCGGTGCGACCGCCGTCCTGAGAGCTGCGTGTCACACTACCGTTGCCCAGGGCGAGAGAGCAGTCTGGATAGATGGGCTCGGCACCGTCGCCGGTCCATTCTGGGAGGAGGGCCCAATCCTCGTTCGTCCACGCAGCCGGAAGCACGGACTTCGCGGAGCAGAGGAGCTTCTCCGTTGCGGAGGGTTCGCGCTGGTCGTGATCGCCGGCATCGAGCCCGAGGGCACCGAGACGGTGCGACTCTCCCGCGCCGCGCGCGAAGGAGGTGGCGCGCTCGTCACTCTCACGTCGCACGCATCGATGGCCAGCCTGAGAATGACTTCGCAGATCCTGCGTGAGACTTACCGCTGGAGAAAGACTCCTTTCGGCGACCCCGCCGAAGCGCAGGAGGTGATGATCCGCGTCCGCGCCCGATCGCTGGGCTGGAATCGGGCCGCGGATTTCCCCGTCATGGTGGTGCCCTACGACTTAAGGATGTCGCTCGAGCCAGGGCTCAGGGATAGACGAGGAGTGCGGGCTGGCAACTAACTGGTCCGCAGTCCGCAATTGCCCAACACCAAATCCCGCCATCAAACGTCGGGTGATCTCGGCCTTTAGCCGGCCCTCTGCCTTACCGTCACTACCTGCCCGACTAGTTGCGGTGCCGGCCACGACCTCCCAAGCACCTTTTGGAAGCAGCGCTTAGGGATGATTTCCACGCCTGACTTGGTCAGCGTGTCGTAGCGGGCGAGTTTCTCGGGGTAGCGCGAGATGGTCGTCAGCTCGTAAGAGAGCGAGAGAAAGAAGTTGTCAGTGAGGCTAAGCGCGAACAGCTCCTCGATGTCGCGCGCCCGGGCCAGACGCTCAATACCCAGCACGACCTGACTCCCGAGTCCCTTGCCGTGGTGCGACGGAGCGACCGCTACCGACGAGACCTCTGCCAGCGAGGGGGAATATTCCTCCAGCGCGGCGCACGCGATGACGCGTTTCGCTTCT
>JANMWS010000144.1:0-9551 GCA_031394125.1 Gemmatimonadales bacterium | reverse complement strand
AAAACAAAAAGCCCCCGCGTTCATCGATCGAAACGCGAGGGCAATGGAAATGAGCTGTGCTAGCTCCTGGCGGCTCTACCCGTGACGTTCGATCGCGTCCCACAGCATCTGTGGGAGCGGGCGATTATTTCCCGGATTATTGGAGAGAGACGCGCGGCGAGCAAGAAGCATCTTGTGGTTGCGAAGGACGCGAGCGATCCCGAACTGGCGCAAGGATGTCAGAGTCCTGACAGGTTGTCAATGAGTTTTTTCGGGTGGATCTTTCGGATTATATGACACGATTTCGAATCTCTTTGGCCATAACCGGATTTCTCGCGGTGACTTCGGGCTGCAGAGGGCACACTCCTGCGGCTTCGCTCGGTCCTCCCGAACCGGCGCTCGCGCGCGGAATTGCATCTGCCGACTCCCTGATCGGCGCGGCTGTCGGGACGCTGATCCCGGGCGCGGTGTTTGTTGTTTCCAGGAATGGGCGTCTCGTGCACGAGCGCGCGTTCGGATATGCACAGCTCAATGACTTCGACATGCACCGGCTCGCGGTGCCCCGGCCTATGCGCACGTCCACGATGTTCGACCTGGCATCGGTTACCAAGGTGCTGGCAACGACAATGGCGACGATGCTCCTCGTCGACCGGGGAAAGATCGATGTCGACGCGCCAGTCTCACGCTACCTTCCCGACTTTCGCGGGCCCCATCTCGACAGCATTACAGTAAGGCACCTGCTTCAGCACTCGTCGGGGCTCGTGCAATGGCAGCCGCTCTACTACCACTCGTCCAACGGCGGGCAGACCTATTCCGTCATTCGCGACATGCCCCTCCAGCGGGGCGTTGGCGACGCCCGGCACTACAGCGATCTCGGCTTCATGTTGCTTGGTTATATAGTTGAGCGCGCGAGCGGCATCCCGCTGGATTCGTTCCTCGAGCAGAATCTGTATCGCCCGCTCGGGCTCAGGTCGACGAGCTTCAACCCAAAGGCGCACGGGTTCACCGAATTCGCCGCGACAGAACAGGGAAACGTGTACGAGCACCACATGGTCTACGATTCGACATTCGGTTATCGCTATCGGGGCGACCCGACGGCCTGGAACGGCTGGCGGCAGTACGTGCTGAATGGTGAGGTCGACGATGGGAATTCGTTCCACGCGAATGGCGGCGTTGCCGGACACGCCGGACTTTTTTCCACCGCAGCGGATCTCCGCGTGCTCCTCGATCTAATGAACAATCACGGCAGCTATGCGGGCAAGGAGTACATCCGACCTCAGGTCGTCGTCGCGTTTCTCACCCGCGACAAGTATCAGAACTACCTCGGCTGGCAGGCGCCGGCGGCATTGCCCGAAGGAAGTTTCTCCCATACTGGTTTCACCGGGACTTATGTCCTCGGCGTTCCGAAATACGGGCTTTCGATCGTGCTGCTCACAAACCGGCAGAACATGGGAACGAACGTGGCCGGGTACTTCCCTGACATCGGCCCACTTCAACAGTCGGTCGCCAAGGCCGTCGTGAATGGCGCAGCGCAAAGCGCGCAATAAGAGTGGTGAAATCGGAAACGCGGCTGGATGAATTCCTTCCCGTTTGTGAGTAGCACAGCCTTTAGTTCTCAGTTCACAACGCTCAGACGTCAATACTGGCGTTACGGCACAAGGGAGTGCTCCGAACGCCACCGAGACCGGTCAGGGCGTAGTGAACTCGCAACTAGCAACTACGTTACTGATAACTCGCACCCGTTCTGTTGCAGTTCAATCTCAGTGAATCGAGATTCACGTCCCAGGCCTTTCCTTCATCCTGGCCCGTGTCAACCAGCCCGTTCTCCTGAAGAAGAAGAAAAACGGCAGCCCCAGCGCTATGAGGAAGAGCCCGGCGACGGATTCTACCGGGTACGCCTTCAGACTGTTGATCACGAGCCAGACGGCCACGAGAACGAAGACAATCGGCACCACCGGATAACCCGGCGTGCGATATCTCCTCGGCGCTGCCGGCAGCTTTCGGCGCAGCACGAACAGCGATGATCCGACGAGCGCGAAGAAAATCCATAGCGCGAAGATCGCAGAGGTGGTGATCTGGTCGAAGGTTCCGGACAGAGCGAGAACCGACGCCCAAGCTGCCTGTACCCAGATGGCGGTGACCGGAACGCCGGTCGTCAGATTCAGATCGCCGAGCTGGCGAAAGAAGAGGCCATCCCGAGCCATAGCGAATGGAACGCGCGCATTCATCAGAATGATTCCATTGAGCGTGCCGATGACGGCGATGATGAATGCGATCGAGACGAGCTTGGCCCCGTAACTGAAAAAGGTCTGCGCCGCCTTGGCGGCCACGGGCAGCGCATCCCGATATGCGGTCGAGTTCGAGGTCAGTATCTCGCCGAAGGGCAACGCGTAGAAGTACGCGAGATTGGTGACGAGATAGACACCGATCACGATCACCATTCCATAGATCAGGGCCCGCGGAATGTTTCGCTCGGGCTTTTCGATCTCGCCGGCAACCATCGCCACGTTCGCCCAGCCCTGGTAAGCCCACAGTGCAGCCAGCATCGCTGCCCCGAAAGCGCTGATTCCTCCGCCCACGATTCCCGCCGTCGCTGGTGCGCGGAGATGCTGCCACGACCCGGTGTGAGAGAGGAGAAACACGCCGACCACGATGATGGCGATCCCTCCCAGCTTGGCGAGCGTGGCTAGCCACTGAACGCGCGCTCCAGCCGCTACGCCCCTCGCATTGATTGCGGAAAAGAGGATGATGACCGCGACCGCGACGAGCTGCTGAATTCCCAGACGCCAGTGTACGACCTGGCCGAGGAGGTGGAAGTCTCGCGTGGCCCAGACTGCATCGAGCGGAAGAAAGGCAGAGAGAAACGAAGCGAGAATCGTCGCCACCGCCGCTATGCCGCCGGTCGCAATGACGGCCAGATTCGTCCACCCGAAAAGGAACGCTGCGAGGCCGCCATACGCTTCGCGGAGAAAAACATAATCTCCGCCCGCTTCCGGAATCATTGCGCCCAGCTCCGCATAGGTCAGAGCTCCGGCAAGGGATAACAGGCCGGCGGCGACCCAGACGAGCAGGACTTTGGAAGGACTTCCAAGCAGTTGCGCCATCGGCGCTGTCTTCAGGAAGACGCCGGTACCGATGACGGTGAGAACGAGAGCGATCGCGTCGCGGAGCGACAGCGCTCTCACCAGATCTCTTGTCGCGGGCGTCGCCTCTGCTTCCGGCAACGGTGCGGCGGGCGAGCTCACTCGGGCGGGCGAACTACGTCGTGCGGACCAGAATTCCGGAGGCCGGCGCCGAAGATCGGTCGCACGTACTCCTCGTTGGTGCTGATTCCTTCGACTTTGTCGAGCTCCCGATTGTCGCGCTCGATGGAGTCGCGCTCGTCCCTGTAGCGCCGGTACCAGTTGCGGGTGATTTCACCGGCGAGCTCACGATTCCCCAATCCGAAAGAGAGCGAGAGCGCCAGCGCGACCGCGCCAAACAGGATCGCGAATGCGGTCGTCACGATCTCCGTCGCGACGCCGAGCTCCTGGAGCGCCATGAAGACGGCGAGCACGACGACACCGCCCTTCCCCACTCGCGCGAGAGTCGGTCCGCCGTGAAGTCCGCCCGCCGATGCCATGATCAGACCGCCGACAAAACTGCCGAGGACGATGCCGACGATCATGATGACGATCGCCGCGATGACGCTCGGGATGTAGCTGACCAGCTCGGAGAAAACGTTCGCGAGTGATTGCAGGCCGAGCGCGTTGGCGGCGACGAGCATTACGGTGAACATCACGAACCAGAAGACGAGGCTCGCGGCAACGCGGGTCGGGTTGACGCGGGTGCCTGATCTCTCGACCGCCTGCATCACGCCACCTTTCTCGAGCATCTGAGTCAGACGGATCCGACGCATCAATCGATCGGTGCCCTTCTCGAGCAGCCTCGCCAGCAGATAACCGGCAAAGAGGATAACCAGCGCGCCGAAGAGCGCGGGCACATAGCGATACAGCTGCTCGAAGCTGCCCTGAAGCCTTTCGCCGAAGGTGAGTGTCGTCGTGGTGTCCACTAGAACCTCACATTGAGTAGGGAATAATTCCCCGGTTTTCGGGCCGCCAGCAACGGAAGGATGGCCGGACTGAAAGTTACACGAATTCGGGGCTGTCCGGCGTCGGGGGCCGGGTCCATATATCGCTCGGTGGCGATGATCCCAATGAGACCCACGGCGGCCGCGAGTCCCAGCACCAGGTGCGGGTCAGGATTGTTGGTATTGGGAATTATGGCGATACCGGCCCCCATCAGTGCCCCGGCGAGGGTGCCCAGAAAAACGCGGCCACCGTCAGTCCGGCTGTGATCGTAACGCTGGACCAGGAACCGGTCGCCGGCGATGATCCCAACCACGCCTCCTGCAGTAAGTGACGCGGCGACCACTCGGGCACTGCTGTTGCGACCAATAAAAAATGTCCCCGACGTAGCCATTCCGAGCATAGTCGTGCCCCACAAAGTCTGAATGTCTCCGGGCGTTACGTTATATCGCGCGTTGCGAGGATACAGCACGCCCAGCGGATAGCCGAGGATGCCAGAACCCAGGATGGCTGTCACTTCAGTGCGAGCCGAAAGACCTCGCGTGCAGTTCACGATTGGGATCGGGTCAGGGGAAACAGTGCACGTCCGCCTGCCCTTAATGGCCTCCATTGTCCCCCACCCGATGAGCGCGCCGATGTCGGAGCCGAATGCAGCTCCAATCGCATCGGCTTCAGTCATGTTGCGCGCGACGGCCACTCCCAAAGTCGCTCCGGTGAGTCCCCCGACGAATGCGCCGCCAGACTGGGCACGATTGGTTGCTCCTATCACGTACATCGTCGCCCAACCCGCCAACGCCCCGTTGTGCCCCATGTTGAAAGCGAGGTCGCTCTGTGCACGAGAGATGGTGTTTCTGCGCGCGATCTCCGAGGCGGCGAAGAAGGTTCCCCCCGCAACGACGAGATATCCCGCTGTTGCCGCCGCGGAATTATCGGAAATCGCACCGGCGAACGTGGGCCCGTATGCAATGAGACCCAGTATTGTTTGTTTCGTGACGAAGGCATTGCGCGCATCGTTCCGCGCGACGATGACGCCGCGGGGCAATCTCGAGACTACAGCGCGGATCGCATCGCGGTCGGTGGCGCTGAGTGCGTAGCGCTCGACGACGCCCGTTCTTCGCGCCACGGCCAAGATGTAGGTCGAGTCGTTCGCGGTGTAGAGACGCGCCTCCGTGAAATCTCCCGACACCGGCCACCATGGTGGACGGAGCGCCGCTTTCTCGGCCAGAAATGGCGTCATGACCGTGACGAGTCCAACGCTGTCGAAAGGAACCGGCCGCTCGACGATTTGAGCCGCCATATGTACTGCGGGGAAAGACAACAATGCGCCGATTGTTACGAAGCGTCGAATAAGACTCATTATGATTGCCTGAAGATTAAGTGCGCGTACCACGCTGGATATCAAAAATCGCGCTGCGGCGGCATTTCGGGCAGATGAGCCAATCCCGCTGCCTGGCATACCCCAGACCGAAGGATCCGCCCCCGATCTCCCGGCGCGTCATGGAGGCGTTGCACCGCGGGCAGAGCGGTGTCTTGCCGGATGTGAATTCCTCGCGCATCTGGTGCAGCTCACTTGACGCGTACTGAGCCAGACCGGACGGCGCGTCGGATTCGCCGGAATCGTCGTCCGCAGTCATTCCGGAATTCGCACCACGATCTTTCCGAACTGCTGTCCGCTCTGAAGCCGCTCGAATGCCTGGCGTCCCTGTGAGATGTCGAACACCGAATCCACCAGCGGCGTGAAGTGCCCCGCCCGGTACTCGTTAGTGATCGCCTCGAATTCCGCGTCGTTTCCCATCGTCGAGCCCATGATGTCCCACTGATTCCAGAACAGCCGGCGCACATCCATTTGCACCATCGGCCCCGACGTCGCGCCGCACGTCACCAGTCGGCCGCCTTTGCCAAGCGCGCCGAGTGACTGCGCCCAGGTCGCTTCGCCGACGGTGTCGAATACGACATCGACGCCTCGCTTGTTCGTGCGCGTCCTGATCTCCTTTCCAACGTCAGTCGTCGTGTAGTTGATCACGTTCTCCGCGCCCAACCCGCGCGCGAGCACGAGCTTCTCGTCACTGTGTGACGTGACCCAAACGGTCGCGCCGATGTGGCGGACGATATCAAGCGCTGCGAGCGCTACGCCGCCGCCAATTCCCCAGATGAGCACGTTGTCGCTTCTCTTCACTCGCGCGCGGGTGACGACCATCCGCCACGCCGTGAGAGTAGCGAGCGTGAAGGCGGCCGCTTGTTCGACCGGCTTGTCTTTCGGAATGCTTCGCGCGTTGCGCGCGGGAACCACGATGTATTCCGCCAGCGTTCCCGGGGCGTGCTCACCGAGCAGTCCGAACTTGACGCAGAGCGATTGCTCCCCGATCTGGCAGAACTCGCACGTGTGGTCGCTCAGGCCGGGATTGACGATGACGCTGTCGCCGACCTTGAGCTGGTTGTCGGAGATGCCGCTCAGGTCGCCGATGGCGTCGACGACGCCTGTGGCATCTGCGCCCAGTATCCAGGGCGGGGTTATCTTGACGCCGGGCATCCCCGCGAGGACGAACAGGTCCAGATGGTTGAGCGCAGCGGCTTTGACGCGGATGCGGATCTCGCCGCGTTTGGGCTCGGGCTTCGGCAGATCGGTCCGGTACTCGAGCTGGTCGAGTCCGCCGTGCGCCGAGATTGTCAGTCCTCGCACGCGATTATCGGAGCGTTATATTCAGTCGAATCGTATGAGCTGCGCGCATCAGGAAGAATACCGACTTTGATTTCTATCCGCTCCGGATCAGTCTGAATGCTTTCCATAAAGGTCCCCCCGCTCGGAGAATCGATCGTCGAAGCCACCGTGTCCCGGTGGCTCAAGAAGGAGGGCGATGCCGTCGCCGCCGGCGATACGGTGGTCGAGCTGGATACCGACAAGATCACCGTCGAAGTCCCGGCGCTGAAGCCGGGCGTCCTCGCGAAGCAGGCGAAAAAAGAGGGTGACGTCGTGCACGTCGACGATGTGCTCGGCGAGATCGACGAGAGCGCGGTGCCTGCTGCGGCGGGTGCCGGTCAGAGCGCTTCTGCGTCTGCCGCGGCGAAGCCTGCTGCTCCCGCTGCAGCCCCGCCCGCTTCACAGACGCCCCCGCTTCCCGCTTCCCGCGTCCCACTTCCCACTTCCCAATCCGAGACGGTCAAATCGTCACCGGCTGCGCGACGCATCGCCGAGGAACGCGGGATAGACATCGCCGCCGTTGCTGGAACCGGGCGAGGTGGCGTCGTGTCCAAGCCCGATGTGTTGGCGGCGCCGCGAAGAGCAAATGGCGCCACACCGGGTGAGCGTGAGACGCGCGAGAAGATGTCCACTCGACGAAAAAGGATCGCTGAGAATCTTCTGCAATCGCAGCATGCAACAGCGCATCTCACGACGTTCAACGAAGTCGACATGTCCGCGCTCAACGCGCTGCGCGAGAAGTACAAGGAGAAGATCGAGAAGGAACACGGCGTCAAGCTGACGTTCATGCCATTCTTCGTGCGCGCGGTGTGTCAGGCGCTCAAGCAGTTCCCGACAATCAACGCGCAGGTAGATGGCGACGCCATCATCTACAAGCACTACGTCAACATGGGGATCGCCGTCGCGTCCGAGCAGGGGCTGGTGGTTCCGAACATCAAGGACGCGGATCGCAAGGGAATGCTCGACGTCAGTGGGGAGATCGGCGAAGTCGCCAAGCGCGCGCGTGATGGCAAGCTCACCATGGATGATCTCACCGGCGGCACGTTCACGATCACCAACGGCGGAGTATTCGGCTCGCTCATCTCCACTCCGATCATCAACTACCCGCAGGTCGCCATACTCGGCCTGCACAAGACGCAGGACCGCCCGGTGGCGATCAACGGCCAGGTCGTTATCCGGCCGATGATGTACATCGCGCTCTCCTATGACCACCGCATTGTCGAAGGACAGCAGGCGGTGCAATTCCTCGTACGCGTGAAGGAGCTCATTGAAGATCCGGCCGCGATGCTTATCGAATAGATGGTCGACTGCGATGTAGCGATCATCGGCGGCGGACCCGGTGGATATGTAGCAGCAATACGCGCCGCCCAGCTCGGCCTCAACACTGTTTGCATCGAGATGGACAAGACGCTGGGCGGGACGTGCGTCAACGTCGGGTGCATTCCATCCAAGGCGCTGCTCACATCATCGGAGCATTACGAGTTCGCGCGGCTGCATGCGGCTGAGCACGGTGTGACGATCGGCGATGTGAAGCTGGATCTGGCGACCATGATGAAGCGGAAAGAGAGCGTCGTCGGACAGAACACCAAGGGGATCGAGTTCCTGTTCAGGAAGAACAAGATCACCTGGGCGAAGGGTCGCGGCACTTTGAATCCCGGGAACGTGGTAAATGTTGCGGGTACCGATGGCAAATCGGAGTCCTATCGCGCGAAAAGCGTGATCATCGCGACTGGTTCCGTTCCCGTCGAATTGCCATTTTTGAAGTTCGATGAGAAGCGAGTGTTGTCGAACATCGGTGCGCTGACGATTCCCGCCGTGCCCAGGCATCTGCTCGTGATTGGCGGGGGAGTAATTGGTCTGGAGCTCGGCTCGGTTTGGCGTCGGTTGGGCGCGAAGGTGACGGTCGTCGAGCTGATGCCGACGATTCTGCCCGGCAACGACGAAGAGATCATCAAGGAAGCGGACAGGATTTTCCGGAGACAGGGACTCGACATCCGAGTGGGCACCAAGGTTACCGGCGCGAAGCTCGAGGCGAACCGGGTTCTTGTGGACGTGGAGAAGGATGGAAACAAGGAAACGCTCGACGCCGATTATGTGCTCGTCTCGGTAGGACGAAAGTCGTCACTCACGGGAATTGATGCGGCCGCATTGGGTCTGAAGCTGGGAAAGCGCGGGGAGATCGCCGTCGACGCGCAGCTGCGCACCAATCTCCCCAACGTGTACGCGATCGGTGATGCGGTTGGTGGGAAGCTGCTCGCGCACAAGGCTGAGGAAGAAGGCGTGATCGCTGCGGAAGTGATCGCGGGGCACAAGGTGCATATGGATTACAAATCGATGCCGTCGGTGGTGTACACCTGGCCGGAGATCGCGACCGTCGGGTTGTCGGAGCACGAAGTGAAGGAGAGCGGTCGGAAGTACAAGGTCGGGAAGTTTCCCTTCACCGCCAACGCGCGGGCGCGCACGTCGGGCGAGACGAGCGGCTTCATCAAGTTCATCGCCGACGCCGAGACCGACGAATTGCTCGGGTGCCACATGATTGGCGCGAACGTGTCGGAGATGATTCAGGAAGCGGTGCTGGCGTTCGAGTTCCGCGGATCGTCGGAGGACATTGGCATCACCGTGCACTCGCATCCCACGCTCACCGAAGCCGTGAAGGAAGCCGCGCTCGGCGTGCTCGGCAGATCGATTCACATCTAGATGTCGCCCAGCTCGATCATCAGGCCCATGGTCGCGGCCGACCGCGGCGGCGTCTTCAGAATCCTGGAAAACGCTGGGAATTTCACGCCCGAGGAAGTCGCGACTGCGCT
>JANMWS010000129.1:0-36184 GCA_031394125.1 Gemmatimonadales bacterium | reverse complement strand
ACCTCTTTTCCAACACGCGAGACCCGCCGATAGAGAATTTCCTTTATGAAGATCACGCCGGCGGCCACGAACAGCGTAAAGGGTGCCGGAGGGTGATGCGGCGTCCTGATCTCCCGAATGGCGATCGCCGCGATTCCCACTGCCGCGAGGAGGAGCATGAGCGAGACGACAGCGGCGGCGATCGACTCTGCCTTGCCGTGCCCGTAAGGATGGTTCTCATCCGCCGGCCGCGCGGCGACGCTCAAACCCATCCAGACTATGAGGGACGAGAAAATGTCGGCGGACGACTCGACCGCGTCGGCAACGAGCGCGTTGGCGTGGCCGACGATTCCCGCGACGAATTTGACCAGCACGAGCACCGCGTTCGTCAGCAGGCCGGCCTGCGCCCAGCGGATGCTCCTCCTCGTCGCGCTTTTCACAGCTACTCGTGCGTGCTAGAAATCAGCTTTCTCCAAACGCTCCGCTGCGGCATTGATGCGGGCCGCGTAGGCCTCTGGATCCTCTCCCGGCACGCGCTGAGGAACGACGAAATCGGGGTCTTCGGGAGGATGTGACGACGGGGAGTTCACGAACAGGTCTCCCCCACGAGCGATCACTGCCGCTTCGAAGTGATCGACGGCGGTGAGGAGATCGTCGAGCTGGGCACTGGCCTCGCTCCCGGTGAGGAGCACGCCCTTCTGGCGCAGGCGTCCCGCAATCTCGAGCGCCGCGAAATCCCGCTCTTCACGGCGATGCGGGTCGAGTGCCTCCTGCTGCTCCTCAAAGGAATCCTGATTCATCCATCCTCCACATTTGTCGGGTTGCAGTCATTCATCTGCAATTCCCGTGATAGCGGCGTGAAAGCTGCGACATTTCATCAGCTCCGTCGAGGGTAACCGAAAATGTCCCGCGCGTTCGTAAAGGAAGATGCTGGATGGGGCGATCCGGGGAAGCACTATTCCCTCCCGGCTCGCGATGATCCCGGCTACGATGAAGCCGCAGCCGAAGCGCTTCTCGAGGCCGCCCGCGCCGGCGAAACCGGAAGCGCCGAGAGCGCTACAGGATACTACTGGGGGGAAAAGCAGCTCCGTCCCTTTGTCGAGAAGATCCTCGAGCGCGCGGAGCGAGAAGGCGACGAGCGCCTGGCGCAGCTGGCTACGAGATTTCTCCGGTAAGAGCTCGGTCCGCGACAAACACGTGATCCACTTGCCGATTGGTTGACGCTGCTCTACATAGTAGCGGTCATTCAACCCGCCGTTGGAGATCTTATTCGTGATAGTTGATGCCCGTCGTTTTCTCGTCGGCGCAGGCCTGACGACTGTATTGGTCATCCCCTTTGACGCCGGCTCCCAGAATCCGCCCGTAGCAACCGGGCGTGTCACGTCGGGCTCGGCGCCCTACGACACCTCGGCGCTTGCCGCGCTGCGCTGGCGCGAGATCGGACCATTTCGCGGTGGCAGATCCGTTGCCGTGGCCGGATCGAGCAAGAGACCGAATGAGTACTACTTCGGTACCACGGGCGGCGGTGTGTTCAAGTCCACCGATGGCGGGATAACCTGGGCTCCCGTAACGGACAAGTATTTCGGCGGGACGATCGGAGCGATCGGAATCAGCGAGTCCAATCCGGACATCGTCTATGTGGGCGCGGGCGAATATCCGATTCGCGGCAATGTATCGCACGGGGACGGAGTGTGGCGCACCACTGACGCGGGAAAGACATGGCTCTCGCTCGGGCTGGCTGATACGCGCCAGATCTCGCGAGTGCGCGTGCATCCGATGAATCCCGACATCGTCTACGTGGGCGCTCAGGGGCACGTCTTTGGGCCCAGCGCGGAGCGCGGGGTTTTCAAGACGACCGACGGCGGCAAGAGCTGGAGAAAAGTTCTTTACAGGAACGATTCGACTGGCATAACCGATCTTGTCATGGACGCCAAAGATCCGGAGACGCTCTACGCGGCGTTCTGGCAAGCGTGGCGCACACCCTGGCAGCTCGTATCGGGCGGAGCCGGAAGCGGAATCTTCAAGTCGACCGACGGAGGCGAGCACTGGACGGAAATCACGCGCAACCCCGGGCTTCCCCCGGGCGTGATCGGCAACATCGGCCTCGCAGTCTCACCGGTCAACCCGAATCATCTGTGGGCCATCGTCGAAGCGGATTCCGGCGGGGTTTTCAGATCGGCAGACGGAGGAGCGACGTGGACGCGCACGAACAGCGATCGCCGCCTCCGCCAGCGCGCATGGTACTACACGAGGATCTTCGCTGATACCAAGGACGAGAACTCGGTCTACGTGCTGAACACCGGCATGTACCGCTCCACCGACAATGGAAAGACCTTCCTCAGCATCCAAGTGCCGCACGGCGACAATCACGACCTGTGGATCGCGCCCAACGACGCGCAGCGGATGATCGAATCGAACGATGGCGGAGCGAACGTGTCATTCAACGGGGGGAAATCCTGGAGCGCGCAGGATCAGGCGACGGCGCAATTTTACCATGTCGTCACGACAAACCATTTTCCATACCGTGTCTGCGGGGCGCAGCAGGATAACTCGACGTTGTGCGGGCCAAGCAGGAAGAGCGGCGGAATCGATATCAGCGACTGGTACGACGTCGGCGGCGGAGAGAGTGGATACATCGCCGTGCGACCCGATTCGCCCGACGTAGTGTTCGCCGGATCCTACGGCGGCCTTCTAACCCACAAGAACATCGACACGGGATTCGAGCGCGACGTCAACCCGTGGCCGAACAATCCGATGGGTCACGATGCAGCCGACGCGACATATCGTTTTCAGTGGACGTTTCCACTCGTCATCTCGCCGCACAACCCGAACCGGATGTACGTCGGCAGCAGTGTGATCTTCCAATCCGACGACGAAGGTCAAACTTACAAGGCGATCAGTCCCGATCTCACTCGCCACGATCCGCGGACGCTTGGCGCTTCAGGCGGCCCCATCACCAAGGATCAGACCTCCGTGGAGTACTACGCGACCGTGTTTACGATCGCCGAGTCACCGCGAGCCGCTGGAGTGATCTGGGCCGGAACGGACGACGGACTCGTGCAGATTACCCGCGACGCCGGCAGGACGTGGAAGAACGTGACTCCCGCCGGATTGCCGGAGTGGGCTCGCATCTCGATGATTGATGCGTCGAACTTTGCGCCGGGCACAGCGTATCTGGCCGCGAATCGCTACCAGCTCGACGATCTCAAGCCGTATCTGTACAGGACGAATGACTACGGCGCGACGTGGACGCTGATCACCACCGGCATCCCGGCAACGGAATTCACGAGAGTCGTGCGCGAAGATCCCGAGCGCGCGGGTCTGCTGTACGCGGGGACCGAGCGCGGGGTCTGGGTGTCGTTCGATGCCGGCGCAAGCTGGCAGACGCTCAAGCGCAATCTGCCCATCGTGCCTATCCACGATCTCGCGATCAAGGAAGGCGATCTCATCGCCGCAACCCACGGGCGCTCGTTCTGGATACTCGATGATCTCTCCGCATTGAGGCAGATGCGGCCGGATATCACGCGTTCTCCTGCTTATCTCTTCAAGCCGCGCAACGCGTACCGCGCGGGATTCGTTGGGGGGGGAGGAACCGGCGCCGCGGGCGGACATCCGTCTGGCGCAAATCCATCGTCGGGTGGAGTCGTGTACTACTGGCTCGCTCAGCCTCGTCAGCTCGTGACAATGGATTTTCTGGATTCGCAGGGAAAGGTGATACGGAGCTTCACCAGCCGGCAGGACCCGAAGGTCGCCACTGATTCGGTTCGCGGCGACAGCACCACGACTGCGCGAAACGATAGTATTCGGCGCGCCGGCGGGACGCCCGACACGACGACGAAGTCGGAGGCGCGCGGCGAAGAAACGCCCCCGGGCGACGACGGCCCGCCACGGCGGCCGCCCCCGCCGCGTGTAGCCGACAAGGCGGGTCTCAACACGTTCGCCTGGAATCTTCGCTATCCGGATGCCTCAGTGTTCGAAAACATGATCCTGTGGGCAGGCGGCACATCCGGCCCTGCGGTTCTTCCAGGTACCTACACCGTCCGCATGACGGTGAATGGCCAAAGCTATCGACAGCCGCTTACCGTCGTGAAGGATCCACGCAGCCCCGCGAGCGACGCCGATTTACGCGAGCAGTTCGATTTCCTGATGCGTATTCACGACAAGACCACCCAGGCCAATGACGCCGTGAAGACGATCAGAAACGTGAAGGCGCAGCTCGCCGATCGCACCCGGAGGTTGTCGCCGGACAAGAGTGCGCCTTTTGCTGCGAACACGAAGTCTCTCATCGACCGGCTCTCGGCCATCGAGAGCGAGATCTACCAGGTGAAGAACCAATCCGGCCAAGATCCCCTCAACTATCCGATCCGGCTGAACAACAAGATCGCTGCGCTTTCGGGCGTCGTGGGCGGAACCGATGCAAAGCCGACGAGTCAGTCGTACACGGTGTTCAACGACCTATCATCGAAGCTGGATCGACAGCTTTCGGCGATGCGCGGGGCGCTATTCATCCTCCCACCCATAAACGCTTCGCTGAAGGCGGCGGGGCTTCCTCCGATCGTGCCGAGTACGGAGGAGATAAAGGCTGCGGCGGCGCCGACTGCTCCTTCGGGAAGCGACGACGAGGTCGAGAGGTAGCACCATGCGCGCCCGTGCAATTCTTCTCCTCATCGCTTCAGCTGCGGTATTGGCGGTCGGCGCGTGCGACAGAAATGGAGAAGACGGAAGTCGTACGCGCATCAACGTGCTCGATTCCACCTTCACACAGTCGTGGCAGACGATGCAGGACACGGGAGTGGTATACCGCATTGAAGTGGTCTCCCCACTCGGCGTGGACACGATCCGCAACGTCATACCACCAGCTCCAGTCGTAGTTGGCGATACGCTGGTTATCGGCCTCATGCAGGCGTCGGAGGATTCATCCACCCCGCAACGGCAGATCTTTCGGGCGCGTCTTGGACAGCATCGAATCGAAACGAAGCCGATGCCCCCCGATGTATGGGCATCCTATCAGGACGTGCTCATCTCTCCCGATGGGCGCTACATCGCATACGTGGGTGAGGACACGACTCCCGAAAATCCCGGGACCTACGCCGTCGTGCGCAGCCTCGCGAACGGACAGATCATCGCCAAGGGCCCCGCTGGTGGAGGCTGCGATTGCGACGAGGACTTCAATCACGCGCGGTGGTTTCCGCCAGACAGCTTCGAGATCGCGGTTGCCCACACGAATACGAAGGGCGGCTGGGAGCGCATCTCGGGAAGAGCCTCAGCGCGGCGGATCCACGTCGATTCTCTCACAAATGAACCGGACTGGCATTGAGACTAACCGTTTATTGTAGCTTACACGATCAGCTGCAACCTCTGACCTAGCCGATTCGTAGGTATGGCAATGCAGACATCAAAAGCACCTCAAGCTCCAGCCGCACCGCCAAGCACGGGCAGACCCGTGGTCGTGGTCCGCGACGCACCCGGTGCGGGCACGTTCACCATTGCCACGCCGATGTCGGCTCGAGAGCTTAACGCCCTCACAGCGCAGAGGGAGGAGCTATCCAACCAGCTCCAATCCGTTGACGGCCGTCGCTCCAAATTGCTCAGCCAACTGAGGTCAACCGGAGATCCAACCGCGGTGAAGGGACTCGAAGACCGGCTGGCACTCCTGGATAAGCGGCAGCTCCAGCTCGAGTCGGATCTCGCGACAACTGGTCAGCAGCTGTCCAGTGTTCCCGCGGGATTGGTCGCGGGCGCGGGAAGCCCCATCATGTTTGCTGGATTGGGATCGGGACAGGTTGTGGCAATATCGATTGTCTCGATCATTTTCGTCCTGGGTCCCCTCGCCGTCGGCTTCGCGCGGACACTCTTCAAAAGGGCGAGCCGGCCCGGATTGCCGCCGCAGGCGCTAACAGAGACTGCGCAGCGCCTGGAGAGATTGGAAGGCGCCGTCGATTCGATTGCGATTGAGATCGAGCGAATCTCGGAGGGCCAGCGCTTCGTGACTAGGCTTTTGTCCGAAGGACGGCACGCCCCTGCCCTCGGTGCGGGACAACGTTCCCCGGATCCTGTTCGCTCTGGGCAATAACAGCGGGCGCGATATAGAGGGCACACATAAAAAAAAGAGCGCACCGTTGCTGGTGCGCTCTTTTCAATTCCCTCGCAGATCAGGTCGCGGGAGAAGCGGGTGTCCCGGCAGCCTGGGTCAAGCTTTGTTGGCGCAGCGCCGCGGCGCCCATCATTCCGCCGAGCCCCATCGATTCTACCACGTTGCTGGGTACCACCATAAGCGCGCCCTTCTCCTTGAGTCCCTCGTACAAGATGTTCATCGCGCGCAGGTGCAGCGCCGTTGGATTGTTCTCGTATGACTTCGCCGCCTCGAAGAACAGGTGGGCGATCTCCACTTCCGCCTGACCAAGGATGATGCGCGCCGATTTCTCACGCGAAGCCTGCGCTTCGCGTGACATCGCGTCCTGAAGCGATGCAGGAATGACAATGTCGCGCATCTCGACCGACTGCACAGTCACGCCCCAGGGGTTTGAGCGCTGATCGATCAGTGCCTGCAGCTCGGACTCGATCCGCTCGCGTCCGCGAAGAAGCTCGCTCAGCGAAGTGCGACCGATGATGTCGCGCAACCCCGTCTGGGCCGCCCAGCTGACTGCCTGGGTGTAGTCCTGAACTTCCAGCGCCGCTTTCTCCGAGTCGTGCACCATCCAGAACAACACGGCGTCGACATTCACTGGCACGGTGTCGGACGTAAGCGTCTCTTCAGCCGCGAAGCTGGTGGTTACGACGCGCTGATCGACGTAGATGGAAACGGTCTCGACGAAAGGCCAGATCCAGAAGAGGCCCGGGCCACGAAGACCCGTGTACCGACCCAGGCGGAGCACGACCGCCCGCTCCCACTGTTTGGCAATCTTCGGCGACTGAGAGAAAAAAGCTCCGAATACTATGGTGACGGCCAACCACGCCGGATTCTGGGACACCACCGTCAGTATCACCCCCAACAGGACCGAAACGATCAGGATGAATACCGCTACGACATTCGTACGCCCCTGTCCGCGTGAAGCCCGCGCGGCGCGGCGTGCTGCGAGAACTTCGTCCATGGCTGGCATTTATTTCTTCTCCTCGTTCCTGAGCTGGATTATTAGCTCGGCTAAAGTGAATCCCAACAGCGCCGCGTCGCCAACGAAGTGTTGGATCAGCGCCCGCAGCTCGCGTTCCCGGTGCGCCAACGCCGCGTGTGGCGAAGGTGACTCGCGAACGAAAGTGCCCACCCCGCGTCGGGTTTCCAGGATTCCATCCCGCTCGAGCTGGGCGTAGACCCGCCCGACCGTGTTGGCGTTGACCGCGAGGTCCACGGCCAACTGCCTGACGGTCGGAAGCTGCGCCCCCGGCTCGAGTTGTCCGGTCGCGATCGAGGCCCGAATGGATCGGTCCAGCTGGGCATAGATCGGAGTGGGATTCTTGGAATCGACGTTGAACATGGGCATTGTCTGCTTGTACTATAACATTAGTACAGTACGCGGGCCAGAGACGCCGAGTTTCAGTGACGTCATTCCGCCGCATAAGTCGGTGCAGTTAAAGGGGTTGGTCTAACTGCAACTGAACGGGTGCGAGTCGTTAGTGGCACAGCGGCAAGATGCCAGTTCACGACGTCGGGACGTTACCGGCGGCATTCCCGGTAAAGGCAAAGGCTTGTGCCATAGATCCACTGAGTGACGTCCCGACGTAGTGAACTGGGAACTTAGAGCTACGCTACTGACAACTCGCACCCGTTCAGTTGCAGTTCCTAGGTCACCGACTGTGGGTGTACATCAAGTCCACGAGCTCATCGTACATCCCGTCCGCCTGCTTTCCACCTGCGCGGATTGCGCCTGTGGCGCAGTGCTTCAGATGGTTCCGCATCAGCTTCCGGCCGACGCCGCGAAGCGCCTCCTGGACGGAGGAAATCTGGGTGAGTATGTCGGCACAGTACCGGTCGTCGCCGATCATTTTCTGCAGTCCCCTCACCTGGCCCTCGATGCGGCGCAGACGCTTGAGATTCCGCGACTTCACATCCGGGTCGACGGCGACAGCCTTTCTCGAGCCCGCCGAATCGCGAACAGCGCAGCCACATTCCGCAGCGTGCGTCGAGGCCTTCCGATCCTCGCGCTTTAGCGCAGTAGTCATCCCCCTCTCCTGAAAATCCTATGAGACGCGCGCGTGGCGCAGTCGAAGGCTGTTCGTCACCACGCTCACCGAGCTGAGTGCCATCGCCGCGCTGGCGATAATCGGGCTCAGCATCAGTCCGGTGAACGGATAGAGCACGCCCGCGGCGATCGGTATGCCGATGACGTTGTAAACGAACGCCCAGAACAGATTCTGTTTCATCGTCGCCATCGTCTGACGAGAGAGCGAAATAGCCGCGGCAACTCCCCGGAGATCGCTGCGCATGAGGGCGATGTCACTTGCCTCGATCGCGATGTCCGTTCCCTTGGGCATCGATATTCCGACATCCGACTGAGCGAGCGCAGGAGCATCGTTGATCCCGTCGCCGACCATTGCCACGACGCGCCCAAGCGCCTGGAGCCTGCGAATCTCCGCCACCTTGTCCTGCGGGAGTACTTCAGCGACCACGCGCTCGATGCCGACTTCCTTGGCGATCGCGTTGGCCGTGGGGAATCGGTCGCCAGTGAGCAGAACCACGTCGACCTTCATTTCATGGAGTTTTTTCACCGCCTCCCGGGACGTCGGCCTCAATGAATCGGAGACGGCGATCACGCCGATGATTCGTCCATCGACGGCTACGTACAGCTCACTCGATGCCTCGGGAAATGCGGACCGGTGCGCCACCGGTGGATCTTCGGCGGCGATTCCCAAGTCGCGCATCAGCGGTCCGTTGCCGACTGCTACCTCGCGCCCCTGTACCTTCCCCGTCACGCCACTGCCCGTGCGGGAACTGAACATACTCGCTGGATGAAGGGCGAGGTCCCTGGCGACAGCTGCGCGAACAATCGCTGCCGCGACCGGGTGCTCCGAATGACGTTCGAGTGATGCTGCGTAGACGAGTATCTCCGCCTCGGACAGCGGTCCCAACGCATTCACATGTGCTACGGCAGGAGCCCCCTCAGTAACGGTTCCCGTCTTATCGAGGACGACCGTGTCCACGTCGGCCGCACGCTGCAGGACTTCACCGCCTTTTATCAGGAGGCCCAGCTCCGCGCCTCGGCCCGTTGCCACCATCACCGCGGTTGGAACAGCGAGGCCCATCGCGCATGGACAGGCAATGATGAGCACCGAGACTGCCGCGGCGATTGCATGAGGAAGCGCCGTTGGACCCGCAATGAAATACCAGGCGATGAAGGTCACGATAGCGATCGCGAGGACGGTCGGGACGAACACCGCGCTGACTCTGTCCGCGAGGCGCTGGATCGGGGCGCGTGAGCTCTGCGCTTCCTCCATCAGCCCCACGATCCGCGCAAGCACGCTCTCCGCTCCGACGCTCGTCGCTCGATAGCGGAACGCGCCAGTAGTGTTTAGCGTGCCGCCCACGACGCGATCACCTGTGATTTTGGCGACGGGGAGGGGTTCGCCCGTCAACATCGATTCGTCAACGTCGCTTGAACCCTCGAGAAGAATTCCGTCTACCGGGATTCGTTCACCGGGCCTGACTACCACTGTCTCGCCAGACCTGACGTCGGCCAACGGCTTGTCGACCCATTTGCCATTCTCTTCGACGCGGGCGCTCGGGGGCAGCAGCGTCACGAGTCGTCGCAACGCCTCTGACGTCTTCCGCCGCGCGCGCGCTTCGATCGCCCGGCCAGCGAGCACGAGACCTATGATGAAGATCACGGCTTCGTAGTAGACATCGGGCGCAATACCGTTTCGCGCAAAGAGATGTGGCGCGATCGTCGCGATCACCGAATAGAGGAATGCCGAACCGGTTCCCAGCGCGACCAGAGTGTTCATGTCGGCGGACCCGTGACGCACCGCTTTCCAGGCGCGACGATAAATGTCGCGACCAGCCCAGAGGAGAATCGTCGCCGTCAAGCCGAGCAGACCGTAGTTCGCGAGTGCTTTGCCCATCAGCAACATGGAGATGCCCATGGAGACGACGCCGAAGACGACACTCACGGTGGCCTTGATCGCCAGGTCACGCGCTTCGCGCTCGTCGGCATTCTCTCGTCTGGACATCGCCCGCGCCGGACTTTCGTCGGCAGTAGGCAGCTCGGCTTCGTAGCCTGTGGCGCGAACCGCTTCAATGAGACGTGCCGGGGACACCGCCGCCGAGTCATAGCGGACCGCCGCGCTCTTGGTGAGGAGGTTCACGGAAGCGTCGATGACGCCTGGCTCCGAGGCGAGCGCACCCTGAACCCGAGCCTGACATGCAGCGCACGTCATCCCGTTTACGGGAAACGATATAGAGTCTTCCTTGCTTGCGACCAGCTGGGTTGCCACGGTCACTACCTCCCGCCCTGAATCAATATACCCCCCTCCCCTATGTCAAGCGGCCTGGCCCGCCTGTGCCTGGTAAGCGCCGGAGCATAAATTGCGGTGGTGAGTGGTTTTGCAGGCGTGAGTCATCAGGGAGGGTTGGTATGGGCATGTCGCAGCGACCGGGCACCGCTGAATCGGACCTTGCATTGGAGAACTGCACGCTGGCCAGAGTGCTGGCGGAGAGAATGCGCGGGAGCAGGGATGACCTTACCCAACGCTGGCTCGACCGTATCAGCGCACGCGTCAGACTCGATCCAAACAAAATTTTTCCGACCGACGCCCTCCTGGATCACGTCCCCCTCCTGATTCAGGGCATCGCGGACTACATCGAGAATCCGGGCAAGGCCATCCTGTCCGACATCCCCGTTGTCGCAAAGGCGATGGAGCTGGGCGAGCTCCGATTCGCGCAAGGTTTCGACGAATACGAGCTGTTGAAGGAGTACGAGATCTTTGGCGGGATTTTATTCGCTTTCCTGTCGCGCACCGCGGATGATATCGACGAACCGTGCAGTCGCGGTGAGCTCCTCGCTTGCGCCCATCGGCTTTTTCTGGCTGTCGCCCTGATTCAGCAGGCGACGCTCACGCATTACCTGAGCCTTGTCAAAGAGCGATTGAGCGAGCGCGAACAGCGCCTCCGCGCGTTCAATCGCGCGCTCGGTCACGAGCTGAGAAACCTGATTGGGGCGATTGGCGGTGCCGCTGAGATCCTTCAGCTTGGCGGAACGTCAGAGGAGCAGGAGAAGACCATGGTCTCGATGATCGTGCGCAACACGGAAACCATGAAAGTCTCTCTCGAGAATCTTGTCGAGCTTTCGCGGATGGGCGAGGACGCGCGGCGCTCCCGGCATGTCGCGCTCCCGCAAGCAGCCTCGGAAGTCGCACGCCAGCTTCGGGAGGCCGCCCGCGCTCGCGGGGTCGAGATCAAAATCGGGGCTGACCTGCCGGCGGTCGACGTAAGCGCCGCGGCCTTCGAGCTCATCCTGTCGAATCTGATCGCGAATGCGATCAAGTACTGTGACCCTGCCAAGGAGAAACGATGGGTCGAGATTCGAGCTAAGGTGACTTCACCCGGCGAGGGTGTAGAGGCACAGACGGTTGTCGAAGTGCGCGACAACGGCCTCGGAGTCCCCGAGGAAAAGCGATCGCGACTCTTCGAGCGGTTTTATCGTGCCCATGAGGATACTCGGGGCGACATCGACGGAACCGGGCTGGGTCTCAGCATCGTTAGAGAAACTGCAGCCTCGATGGGCGGGCGGACGTGGGTTGAATTCATCGAAGATGGTACGGCGTTCTTTTTCTCGATCCCCACTCGCCGCAAATCTGATGAGGCAGCCATTGCGCCCGAGCGAAAGGACTCAGCTACTGTATCGGACGGTCGAACCGGAGAGGGGTCGGCACGCTGAAGGTGTAGTGCCACCACTCCTGGTCGTAGTTCTGGAACCCTTCGGCTTCCATTGCCGCCTTAAGCTTCTGCCGATTGACCGCCGCCAATCCACTTGCGTTTGCCGTGTGAGCCGCGGCTGAGAAGGTATCGAACGGCGTTCCCATCTCGAGCTCTTGTCCCGTAGCGACGTTGATCAGCGTGAGATCGATCGCGAGACCGAGATTGTGGCGGGATCGGCTGGCGATGTACCCATCCTTGAGCAGATCGGCCCGATGAACGCGGCCCGTCCAGTCCACCATTGCGAGGGTCGCGCGCACGGGGCGGTAGGCATCGAAGACCATTAGCGAGAGCCCCCGGGAACGTAAATCACGCTGCACATGGGCCAGTGCCGACGCCGCTTCACGCCGCAAGTATGCCCGATTCGCATGGTATCCCGGCAGCGGCGCGCCGGTGAAATTGTTTGCTGTCGCGTATCGCAGGTCAACCACGATCGTTGGATCGAACGACTGCACGTTCACGAGAAGCGTGTCGGCCACTGCGTCAGGCGCGATCTCCGTTTCCGCCGTGTTGACCGGCGGGGAAACCGCAACTGTCCCTCGCACTGGCGCGCACGCGATCGAAATCGCCAGCAACAGTAACGCGAGGAGTTTACGCATCCGCTAAGAATACTGCTCCGACGCCACCGCGTCATTCCTCTGGCAATGCGATTGGCGCATATTTTCGCATGGCAAGCATCGACGCGATAACTCCGTCCACGCTCTCGCGCGCCGCGCCGCGCGGCCACCGTGCCGCTGTCTTCGCCAGCTTCCTCGGCTGGACTCTCGACGCATTCGATTTCTTTCTCGTCGTATTCGCGCTGACTGCGATCGCGAAGGAATTCCACAAGACGGACGCTGAGATGGCGCTCACTATCACCGTGACACTCGCCTTCCGGCCCGTCGGAGCCTTCATCTTCGGATTGATGGCAGATCGTTACGGACGCAAGCTGCCGTTGATGATCGATCTCATATTCTTCTCGATCGTTGAGGTTCTGTCCGGCCTCGCGCCCAGCTACGTGACATTCTTCATCCTGCGCGCGCTATTCGGCATCGGGATGGGCGGCGAGTGGGGAGTCGGTGCATCGCTTGCCATGGAGAAAGCGCCCGCCCGGCAGCGCGGAGTTCTTTCCGGGTTATTGCAGGAGGGGTATGCGACAGGATACCTCCTCGCCGCAGTCTGCTACTTCTTTATCTTCCCGCGCTGGGGCTGGAGACCGATGTTCTTCATCGGGGGACTGCCGGCATTGCTTGCCCTGTTCGTGCGGTACCGCGTGCATGAATCCGAAGTCTGGGAGCGGACCCGGCACAAGGACTGGAGCAGTCTCGGACGAGGAATCCTTTCCCACTGGAAGCTCTTTCTCTATCTCACGCTCCTCATGGCCGGGATGAACTTTGTCTCCCACGGCACGCAGGACATGTACCCCACGTTTCTCCAGCGCGATTGGGGGTTCTCACCGCAGAAGCGCGCGGCACTGACTGCGTTCTCGATGGTTGGCGCGATCATTGGCGGAGTGACCTTCGGCTACCTGTCGGACAGAATCGGCCGGCGTCGGTCGATCGTGATCGCGCTCGTGCTGGCGATCGCGATGATCCCTCTCTGGGCGTTCTCGCCATCGATCATCGGCCTGGTGATCGGGGCGTTCGCGATGCAGTTCATGGTTCAGGGAGCATGGGGAGTGATTCCCGCGCACATCACCGAGCTGTCGCCGGATTCCGTGCGCGGTTTTCTGCCCGGCTTCGCTTACCAATGCGGGGTTTTGCTGGCCAGCTCAGTGGGTTATCTGGAAGCCCTGTTCGCGGCGAGAACGAGCTACGCACATTCGATGGCAATCGTGGCGCTCACAGTTTTCTCGGCGGCCGCGATCATTGCCTGGGCCGGCCGCGAGCGACGCGGCGTCGAGTTTGGTGCCTGAGCTCGCGGCGGCACTCTAATTACGCAAACAATTTCACGCCGGCAGCACTCTAATTCCGCAGACAGCTTTCAGGGCGATTCGATTTGTTTCGCTTTCGCCGTCAAACCGTCGAGCAGAGCGCGGACGTGTTCGGCACCTGTCCGCGGATTCATCATAGTCACGCGCAGAACGGGCCTTCCATCCAGAACTGTCGCTGTTATCCAGCCACTTCCCTCTTTGTTGTAGCGCGACCGCAGCTCGCGGTTCAGTGCATCGATCCGCTCGACGTCGCCGGTAGCCACGGTGCCCGACTTACTGCCAGTATATCTGAAGCAAAGAATATTGGATTCCGGTTCGTGCAGATTCTCGAAATCGCTGTGCTCCTCGATGGCTTCGTACAACAGCCGCGCCGTGCGACAGAGATGGTCGTACAGTCTGCCGAGTCCGGTCGATCCGAATCGCTGGATCACGAACCAGAGCTTGAACACATCGGCTCTTCGCGAGCACTGAAAGCTCCTGATCCCCTGATCGAGTACCCGGCTCGATTTCCCGGAGTGAAACAGGTATGGCGCCTGCTGCGCGAAGGCAAGATCCAGGTCGCGCTCGTCGCGCGTCAGCACCATCCCAGCGGCAAGGGGAAGCAGCATCATCTTGTGCGGATCCCACGCGAGCGAGCGCGAATGCTTCAGACCATTGAGCGCGCGCGGGGGGTTGGCGGAAAGCAGTCCACTCGTTCCGTGTGCGCCATCGACGTGAAGCCAGATGCCGCGATCGGCGCAGATGGCGCCGATCGCATCGAGATCGTCGAACGATCCGGTTGCCGTTGTGCCGGCTGTCGCAACAACCGCCATAGTGCGCTTGCCTTCGTCGCGCAGGCGATCGAGGGTCGTCAGCAGGACGTCCACATCCAGCTTGTAATTGCGCGAGCGGATCGGGATTCCGCGTCGCTTTCCCAGCCCCAGCTGACCGATCGCGCGCGTTACCGCATAGTGCGCGTGCTCGCCGTAAACCACGAACGGCGGATCGGCACCCACACCCTCTTCGAGCGCGTCAGGCAACGCTGCGTTCCTCGCGGCCAACATCGCCGTGAAGTTTGCTTCGGTGCCTCCCGAGGTGAGCGTCCCTCCAGCGCCCGCGCCGTAACCGGCGAGCCTGGACATCCACTTGATGACTTGGTGCTCGATCGCGGTCCCGGTCGGCGACATCTCCGCGACGGCAAGCGATTGATTGAGGGCGCCGATGACGCTTTCCATCCAAACTCCAACGGGTAGAGGAGCGGAAGTCTGATGCCCCATGTACATCGGGTGGTAGTACTTGTTCGCGTCCGATAGCACCTCCCGCTCGAGGCGCTCGAGGATCTCCGCTACTGGACGCCCATCGCGAGGGAGCTCTTCGTCGAAGCGCTGCGCCAGATCGTCGGGCGAGCGTGGAGTCGACACCTGGCCCTCACCACTGCGCGTCGCCGCGAAGTAACGGGCTGTTACGCGCGCAAAACTTTCTCCAACTTCGAGCGAGGTGTCTGCCTCGAGCTCGGCGAGAATGTCATCGATCATGAAGCAAATCTAGTCGGCGAGCAACCTCTCTTGCCGTTATTGCTCGAGGAGCCCGTTCTGGCGAACGAAGTCAGCCAGCTCGCCGCGGGAGCCGACGCTCAGCTTGAGAAAAATGTTCGAGAGATGCGTACTTACCGTGCGGGCAGAGATCTGAAGAGCGCCACCGATTTCCTTGTTGGATTTCCGCGCGGCGACCATTCTGGCAATCTCGATCTCGCGCCCGGTCAAGCCCGCCGCTCCGCTCGTCACCGATTTGGGTGGAGGCCTGAGCCCGAGCTCGCGCATTTCTTCGCGAGTGCCTTCGAGCTCCACTGTCGCTCCCACGCGGGCGAAGACATCGTGGGCTTTGCGCAGCTGGCGCATCCCTTCTTCGCGGTCGCCGAGTTCGACGAACGCGCCCGCCAGGCGTCGTCTGATTCGAGCCGCCTGGGGGGGAAACGGGAGAGCCTCGAGCTGATCCACCGCCGACTGCATTAGCTCGATGGCGCGCGCGGGATCGTTATCGCGGAACCTCGCCAGGAGTCCGTCGCATGCGTCAGCGTAGGCGAGTCCAAGCCGGTGGTTCAGCCGCCCGGCGTCACGCCTCATTCGCGCGAGATGGGTGGCAGCGGTGGCGAAATCGCGCCCAGTGAGCGCGGCGTCGCCTATCGTGGGCAGCAGCCACTGCAGCGCCCAGACCAGGTATCCGGTGCGGTCGGCAATTGCGAGTCCGGCTTCGCCGATGCTGACGGCTTTCGCGGATTGTCCCTTTGCCAGGTAGTACGAGGCCATGCCGAGGTGCGCTGGAACGATTGAAGGAACATCGAGCGCGCGCTCGCCCACTCCCTCCAGCGAGCCGGCTTTCTCCGCGCCTGCCAGCTTCCATGCCTCGTCGAAATACTCTTTCGCTTTCTCCTCGGCTCCCCGCCACAAATAAATCAGCCCTGACCACACATAGAGACGGGGCAGCAGCGTCCGCTGACTCAGACTCTTCGCCGCCGTGATCGTTCGTTCGGCGATCTCGATTGCCGCGTCCCAGTCTCCGGTGCCGGAGTGATACTGAACCAATAGCTCGGCCGACCAAAGGGGCAGCAGTGGCGAATGCATCTGCTCAGCGAGTCGATCGGCATGTGCCAGGTGCTCGAGGAAGTGAGGGGCGTCTCCGGAGACCCCTTCGAGCAGCGCCATGCCCCAATGTGCAGTCCACTCGAGCATGCGCTCGCGCGCCGCTTCCGCGTGCGTGATTGCCTGCGCGCCATGCTTCCGCGCAAGGTCCAGCGGCCCCGTCCACGTGTAGAGCAGCAGCAGTGCCCGGTGCGCGCGGGAGAGCAGCGAGTCGTTGTGCATTCCACCTTCAGCGGCCGACGCCAGCGCAGCTTCGACCTCGGTCTGCGCTTCCTTCAGCCGGCCAAGGTCTTGGAGGGCAACGCCTTTCGCCAGCCGCAATCTTACCGTCGTTGCGCGATCTTCGGACTCAGAAGCCTCGGAGAGTCCTTCCTCGTAGTGCGCGAGCGCGTCGGCGTATTTGCCGCTCCAGTAACAGGCGAGCCCCATGCGGTGCTCAACGTCCGCGACGGCCCCCTTCTCGCCGCGCGCCCTCGCATCCTCTCGCGCGCGCGCCCAGAGACTCATTGCGGCGTCGTACTCGCCCAGTCGCTGCCGAATGCGCGCCAAGGTTGAGACGATCTCCTCACGCGGGGCATCGGTGATGGTGAGGTCCGCGTCCAGATTATCGAGCGCCGCCGCCAGATAGTTTGCCGCTTCTCGATTCGCGTACCGCTCGATAGCCGCGCGTCCGGCAGCATACAGATATGTCACCGCCTTTCGCGCCAGCGGCCGGGAGTGCGCATGCGCGAAGTGCAGCGCGAGCTCGTCGGCGTGCGAAAGCGCAGCGTCACCGTACACTTGCTCCATGGCCTCCGCAACCGTCGCGTGAAGAGTTCGGGCACGCGCCTGGCCGAGCTCCGAGTAGATCACCTGCTGAAGCAGAGGGTGGGTAAAGTCGTAGCAGATCGCATCCACATTCCCCGTTTCCAGCAGCACGCGCTGGGCGAGCAGCTCGTCGAGGCCGACGATGATTTCCGCTTCCGACAGCCCTCCGACGCCGGCAAGGGTTTCGTGGCCGGCGCGCGTGCCGATAACCGCTGCGAGATTTGCGAGTTTCCGCGCGCAGGGCGAGAGGCGATCGATCCTTGCTTTGACCACATCCCTGATGGTCGATGGCAGTTGAAGCGTTTCCATCTCCCACCCCGTCCAGCGCCCGTCGTGTTTTGTGAGCGCGCCGGAATCGACGAGCGATTTGAGCGTTTCCTCGACAAAGAAAGGATTGCCCCGCGTCCAGTCGTACAACATTCCGGAGAAATGCCGTGTGCTGTTCTTGTCCACGTCGAACGTCTGCTGGACAAGATCCTCGACATCGGAACTCTGGAGTGGCGCCAATTTCTGCACCGTCAGCGAGCCAAGGCCCAGCAGTGATTGCTCGGCGCTCCTCAGAACCGGATTCGAGTCACGCTCCGCTTCGTTGTAGGTGCCGAGCAGAACGATTTTCTGCGTCTCGATCTGGCGCGCCACAAAGTGAAGCAGCTCGAGGGAGGACGCATCCGCCCACTGGAGATTTTCGAGGACGATGAGCAATGGCTGCTTCGCCGACAGACGACCGAGGAACTGAGTGAAGTTCCAGAGCAGACGCGCCTTCAGCTCGGATGGATCGGCGCCGGCGGAAGCGCGCTCACGTTCCCCCGCGGCGCCCAGGGTCGGGAACAGGTAACTGAGCTCTGCGGCGCCTCCACGCGTGAGAACAGCGAGCGTCCCAGGCTCGAGTTTCCGGACCAGCGGGACCAACGCGTCAGAGAAGAGAGCGTACGGGACTCCGGTCTCGACGGGATACGAGCGCCCAACCGCGACAGTCCAGCCCCGTTTGGCAGCGCGGTCGGCAGCCGCGGCTGCAAGCCGGGTCTTCCCGATTCCGCCTTCACCGACGAGAAACACAGAGCGTCCCGCGCCCTTCGCGGCCTCATCGATCGTTCGCGACAGCAGCGCCAGCTCTGCGCTCCGGCCGACGAGGAGCGCTTCGTCAGTCTTTGGCATTGGGGCCTAATGTACGAACTGCAGTTTTTTGGAGCCAGCTCGGCGCTATCGAGTCGCTTTCTGATCGACAGGGCCGATGGCGAGGCTGCGCCACTCGCGCGTCCATACCTTGAATCGGGACTCGCGCGCCTGTCTTCCCAGGCCGACGACGAACCTCACCTTCATGGGCGACTCGAGGGTTCTGTTGAATACGACGCGTCCATTCCCCGAGAAAGTAGTCCCGGGAACGTCGAACTGAACAAGCCGATTCGGGGGAACCGGCACTTCCATGAGTAGCCGAGCCCCCCTCGCGCTCACGTCCTCGAGAAGCGCGAGACCTTCCGTCGGAGGCTCACCCTCGTCTCCCTCGATTACGACTCGTGCGGGCAACTGCACAAAGAAACGCTTTTCACCACGGATGTTGGCGACCATCTCCACAGCTTTGTTGAAGAGATTGAGCGACTGACGGTATTTCATTCGCCACATCGGAACCGAGTGATGCGTGCAATGCAGCTCGATGGCATCCCGTGTGTCCACCGGGAGATCGTCGAACTGTATTCCGTGGGTGTAGATCGGATTGTTGCCTGTGTAGGTCTTCTCCACGTGCATTACGCGTCCGGTCACATCGTAGGTGCCCTGCGCCAGCGGAAGCGCGATCCGTATTTTCGCGGCCTTGGGCAGCGCGAACGATGCGCGGAACGCCATACCTGCCGGGTTCAGGTCCTGCGTCAGCGCGAGAAGCTCCGTGTACTCTCTTCCCTCCCCATCGGTCGCGTCGACAACTATTGGGAAGGCATCGATGAACCGGTGGTCGATGCGCTGCTGCCGCGAAGAACGGCTTTGCAGCACGACGAATCCGGCAAAGTAGATGTTCCAGGCGATCCAGAATCCGTTCAACCAGAACGCGAGCGATGACCACCCGGGCGCGTGGTAGTTGACCAAGCCATAGTAGGAGGCAATCGTCGCCCAGATCACTGATGCCACGGAGAGGATCAGGAGGAACAGCTGGGGGGCGTATGTTTCGAAAGGAACCTCGCCCATTCCTTTCGGCGTCACGTTGAACTTGAGCGGCTTGTTGGCAAAGAATCCACCGCACGCGCGGATGTAGGTCCAGAACTTCGCCATGTTGTAGCGTTCGGATATCAATATCCAGCCCGTTCCGCGCGAGAGCATCTCGAAAGAGATGATGGTCAGAAGCACATAGGGCACAAGGCGGGTGATCAGTTGTGCGTTCGTGACGTTCACGGGAAGCCACCCGGTCAGGAAGAAAACCACCGGAGCGAGGTAGAAAATCAGCTTCTGAATCCCGTCGAGATAGGTCGCCGTCGACGTCAGGTACGCGAGACGCTGGGGAACCGTGAGTCCTGGATAGAAGAGTGGGTTCAGCTTCCGGAGGATCTGCATCGAGCCCTGGCCCCACCGCAACCGCTGCACGTGATACGCGAGGGCGGACGATGGTGCCAGGCCGTAGGCGAGGGTTTCCCCATGATAGACGGACCTCCATCCGCGGCCGTGCAGAACGATCGAGGTTTCCATGTCCTCGGTGATGGTCTTGGTGGAGAAACCGCCGATCTCCTCGAACGCCTTCCGGCGCAAGACTCCGCAGCTGCCGCAGAAAAAAGCCGCATTCCAGGAATCCTTCCCCGGCTGAAGCAGCGAGAAGAAAATCCGGTTTTCCTCCCAAAGGCTTCTACCCTCTTCATTCACCACGTGGGTGAATGAATCTGTGTTGTAGAAATCCTGCGGCGACTGAACGAATGCCACCTTCTCGTCTCCGAAATAGCCCAGGAGCCGATCGAGGATGTTGGGGAGCGGGACGTGATCCGCGTCCAGCTGAAGAATGAATTCTCCGGTCGTTATCTTCAGCGCATTATTCAGGTTGCCCGCCTTGGCGTGCTCGTTCCCCTCGCGGCGGATGTAGCCGATTCCCAATGCGTCGGCCATCGCTTTGACTTCGTCGCGCTTCCCGTCGTCCAGCATGAACGTCTGGTGCGGATACTTGATCGCCCGCGCGCCGATCGCCGTCCGCCTGAGTACCTCCAGCGGCTCGTCGTAGTTTGTAATAAAAACGTCTACCTCGAGATTTCTGGGAGCAGGTGGCGAGTCACGGTATTTCAGCTTCCACACTGTTGCGATCAGAAGAAACGAGTTGATCAAACCGTACGTCTCGGCGACTATCAGAACGATAGAGAAGATTAGCGCGTTGGGGTTGAGCGACGAGCTCCAGCGCCAGCTGACCCAGTAAAGGCCGTATAGCCAGGCGATCACTGCAAAGACGCGCGTGATCAGTTCCTCCCCGCGAGCGAGCTTGGGGATGGCATCACGGAACGCAGTGTCTGGAATCTCGACATTATCGAGAGTAGTCACTGCGCCCGCGGGTTCAGCAGGCTGCATTAGGCCGTTCGTTGTCATTCAGATGCTCGATGCTAGCGCGAGATTTATGCCCCCGCGAGAAGTTCGCCGTATTACACCCAATATGGTTCATTCGTTGCGAGAAGACGGAGCGCTGGCACGAGCCGGAGCCTCGGGAGACCTTTCCCACCGGAGTCTGAATCCGACCGTTAGGGTGTCGTCTGGGCTTTGCGAGGGCCTGAAGACAAGTCGAGCATTTTCTTGTCGCCCAGATAGTCGATCGATCTCAGATCTGCGACGTTGCGCAGTCTCTTCACAATTCCGGCGATTCGGTTGGATGCGGCAAGTACTTCCGCCGCGAGCGCTGGGATTTCTTCGGGCGATGCATCGTTGGCCAGCAGCTCGGCATTCATAGTCAACGCGGTGAGAACGTTGTTCATCTCGTGCGCTACCGCTATGGTCGTTTCGGCGATGCCGCCCAGCCGCTCCGCTTGCAGACTCTGTTGCTGGTGGTGGCGCTGTACGGTGATGTCCTGGACCTGTCCGACAAAATAGAGAGGGGCTCCGGCGGCGTCGTGTACCGCCGATATGGCGACGGAGACCCAGATGAGGCGACCGTCCTTCCTGTAATACCGTTTGACACGACTGTAGCTACTGACCTCTCCCGAGACGAGCCGCGCCAGATGGGCCGAATCTTCCTGCACATCCTCGGGATGGGTGACTTGCTTAAAGTCGATCTCGCGCAGCTCCTCTTCGGAGTAACCGAGCATCTCGCAAAGCGCTTCGTTCGCCCGCAACCAGCGTCCATCCAGGGCGACTAGCGCCATGCCGTGCGGGGATAGCCGAAACGCGTTACCGAACCGCTCCTCGCTTTCTCGCAGTGCGCGCTCTGCCTCCAGCCTCTGGCTGATATCCCTGATCAACCCCAGGATCGCAGGCTTACCGTCAAAAGTGATCGGTACGCTTATTATCTCAGCGGGAATAAGCGCACCGGACCGCGACACAAAACTGACGTCCATGGCCGCTCCCGCCGTCCCTGTTCGGGCCAACTGGCGAAGGCGTTCGATCACGGGCGCTCTGGACTCGGGATGCACGAAATCCATGATTGGCTGTCCCACGAGCGACGCGGCGTCGGCGCCGAGGCGTCCCGCGGCGAACGGGTTCAGGTATAGAAAAGTCTCGAAATTGTAGACGATGATCCCTTCCGGGGCGTTCAGAATCATCGCCTTGAAATCATCGCTTTCAGGGATAGGGGGCATGTGAAATAAGGACGACGGGGAACGTGCGGACGCAAATAGTGCTTCCCCCTTATGGACTGCGCTTGTCCAGGGCAGTACCCGTTAGTTTGCTGCGAACTCGACACTTTTCACACGACGGGGATAATCGCACTGAAAAAATCCAGCCGCGGCTCGAGTGCCCAGAGGCAGTCGATCGCCGCGAGCGAGACCGAGTCTCGCTCAAACAGCCTCGAGAAAGCAAACAAGACCGCCAGCTTCGTCGCGCACGAGCTGAACAACCTCCTTACCGTAATTCAGATCAACACCGAATTCCTGCTGGAATCCATGAGCGGGAATCCGGAGAGCGCCGAGGAGTTGGACGAGATTCAGCGCGCATCCAAACGGGCTTCCATTCTTGCGCGTCAGCTTCTCGCTTCGTCCAGGCTGGAGCCATTTGACCCAAGCGTCGCCGAAGCGGCGCTCGGTAGAAAACGCAACCGCACACCAACCGGGAAATCGCGGGCAGTCGGTACCGACAAGCCACCCCGCACGGCGGAGAGCATCCTGCTCGTCGAGGACGAGGCCGCAGTGCGCAGCCTTGCCAAAAAAGTTCTGATCCAGAAGGGATACCGGGTGCTCGAAGCATCGGACGGCGCAATCGCACTTCGCATTGCGGCTGGGCACGTCGGCGAGATAGACCTGGTGCTCACCGACGTTGCCATGCCGAATCTCGGCGGTCGCGGGATGGTCGAGGAGCTGAAAGAGCTGAGCCCCGGCATGCGGGTGCTCTTCATGTCGGGCTACCCGAAGGAAGAAGTTTTCCCCGATAAGGAGACGGCGAAGAACACGCCGTATCTTCAGAAGCCGTTCACGAGCGAAACGCTGTTCTCAGAAGTGCGCGCGGCACTCGGATACCAGTAGTATCTCCGCTAGGCTGTCGCGAGCTGGCTGGTGCAGTGGGGGCACCTGATGGCAGCTGGATCCATCGGCATTCGACAGTACGGACAGTTCTTCTTGGGAGCTTCCGCCGCCGGTTTGATGAAGATCCTGGAGATGCGCCAGGCGACCAGGCCGATGATCAGAAAGTTGATCGCCGCAGCGAGAAAATCGCCGATCCCGAACTTTACCGTCCCGACCGTCCACGTCGCTTTCTGCCAATCCCCGCCCGGTCCTATCGCCACAATGATCGGCATGATGAAGTCGTCCACGAGCGCCTTGACGAGAGTGTTCAGTGCCGTGGCGATAACTACGGCGATCGCCAACGCGACGACGTTTTGCTTGAGCAGAAAATCCCTGAAGTCTTTGAGCATGGCCATGGCCGATTCCCCTTAAGAGTTTTCGCGCGAGCCAGACAAAGTAGCGCTCGCGGGTGCTGACCGCCGCAACGCCGCTAGCTTTCTGATTGCAGCGATTCCCGCTAAGGGACCGAGCGCGAGCAACGCGAAGCTCCATCGCCATCCGGTGTGCTGGGCGATGACCGGCACCACCTGCATGGGAAGCATTGTCAGCAGAAATCCCAGCGACGTTTGCATGGCGAGTGCAGTCCCGACTATATGCGTTGGGACGGATTCTGTAACAAGCGCACTGAATTGCGCGCTGTCGGCAATGACGAAAAATCCCCATGTCATCGCAAGCGCGCCGAGCACCCACAGCGGCTTTCCAAACAGAAACCCACTCAACAAACAGCAGCTCCCGCTCACCAACAGTGAGATGGAGACTAGCCGTTCCCTTCCTCGCTTGTCCGCAAAGAGCCCTCCCCACACCGAGCCCAATCCCCCAATTGCGATCGTTGCGAACGCGAGAAGAGATATGAACCTCGACGCGCGGACCCAGCCTCCGGCGCTGGTGGCGACGCTCGCCGCGAGAAACGCGGGAATCCAGGCCCAGAAGGCGTATAGCTCGAACATGTGACCCAAATAGCTCGTGGTCGCGAGCCGCCACTCGCGCACTCGCACGACGTCACGCACGTGGCTCCAGGAGAATGGGCGTGAGGTGAACGGGAACGGACCTTCGCGATACCCGAGAGCGACCAGCAACCCTGCCACGATTGCCCCCGCGCTCGCAGTCAGAACGACTGGCCGGACCCCGACGTGCGGAATCGCGCGCACGAGATAGGGAGTCGCTTTGCCCACGGTCAGAGCGCCAACGATCACGCCGATAGCGAGTCCTCGCTCCGCGCGGAACCAGGTGGAGATCATCTTCATCGCCGGCGGATAGACTCCTGCCACAAAGAATCCGGTGAGAAAGCGAGTAACCAGTGCCAGCCGATAACCCGGCACACCCAGGATCGCGGCATTGGCCGCGGCACCCAGGAGGGCGCAAGCGCTGAAAAGTCGGCCGGCGGGCACCAGATCCGCGAGGTTGAGCACCGCAAGAGCGGCGGTACCGCAGACGAAGCCCAGTTGCACGATTGTCGTAAGCCACCCAGCTTCCGTCGCGGTCAGGCCCCAGATTGCCCGCAATTGCGGAGAGACCGCGCTCGCCGCAAACCAGACGGACATCCCGAAAAGCTCGGCGATTCCCAGTAACGCGAGCACCCGCCAACGCGTCGAGTATACGTCACCTGACATGGCAAAAACTTAGTATCGATGCGTTCGCCTCGAACATGACGAATCCGACTCAGACCGCCCCACCGTCTGCTCCTTCGGCGCCTGCAGCGCCTAAGGCGGCCGTCGCGATCTCACGCGAGCTTGCGGATTTCCTTATCGAGTTTTCGATCACGCTCAACAAGCACGCGATCTATCCATCCAAGCATCCCCTGCTCGACTTGGCGATCTATGGAGTGGCTAACCGTTTGGCGCTCCTGTTCGACGAGCGTCGGGACTCCCTCTCGATCGGAGTTGCGCGAAGGCAGCTGATAATCGAGGGTGTTGCGACCGACCCGTATAATCCGGTCCTCAAGGAGCTCGCCCAACGGCTGCACAAGCACCACGTCGGGGCACTGAAATTCGTTCGTGGGATCGGCCGCGAGGAGCTAGCGGAAGCTCTCGCCGCTCTCGCGCTGGATCCGATCAGGACCGAAAAGCCGATCGGTCACGACCTCGAGCGTGTCGGCCAGCTGTGGGAGCACGTCCGCTTCTTTCCGCTAACCTACGATCGCCTCCAGCTGATCGAGGACGACGGCAGCGGCGAGGCGGCAGGCCCTGACCAGATGGGAGCGGGGCGTGCCACTCAACTGTGGATCGGACTCGCGCGGGCCGCGCTCGTGTCCGACACTTCCGGCGCCTCATCGGCCTCAGCCCAACGTGGGGACGCCGAAGACAACACTTCGCTCGAGCCGACCACCGTCGCGCGCGCAATCGATGAGCACCAGCGCGAGGAAGCATACGACCAGGTCATCGTTGGCTATCTGCTGCAGATCGGTGAAGAGCTGAGGACAGCTGACGGCCCTGAAGCGGTAGGATTGCAGCGCCGCGTCTCGCGCCTGGTCGGGTCGCTCAAGGAGTCGACGCTCGGGAAACTGTTGGAGATGGGCGGCGACAAGGCGCAGAGAAGGAAATTCCTCCTCGATGCCTCCCAGGGAATCACCGTCGAAGCCGTGATCGATCTCGTCAAGGCCGCGTCGGCCGCGGAAGGCCAGACTGTTTCACACTCGATGCTCCGTATGCTCTCGAAGCTGGCGCACCATCCATCTTCCGGAGGTCCGCGGCAGAAAACCGACCCCACCATACGCGATGTCATGCGTCGCCTGGTCGACGATTGGAGCCTCGACGATCCCAACCCGGAAGCATATCGCAAGGTGCTCGAGAACATGTCGAGCTCCAGAAGCGACGGAGACGGACCCGTAAATGCCGTCCCGACCGAATGCGAGCCGGAGCGCATGGTGCAGATCGCGATCGAAGTGGGAGCAATGGGGCCCCAGGTCCGGGCAGCGATGTCCGCCTTGTGCAAGTCGGGGCGTGCAAGTTTTCTGCTCGACCTGGTCGAACGCGCCCCCGATGCCGATGCCGGCGCCCCAGTTTGGGAGTTTCTCCTTGGGGAGCGTATTCTCGACACGCTGCTCAACCAGCAGCGCGTCGACTTGCCACTGGTTGGCCGCTTTGCGCGACGCATAGGAATTCCGGCCGTGCCACCGCTCGTCGCCGCAACAAACGCGTACGAGGACGCAAAGATCCGCGTCCAGTTCTACGACCTGCTGGAGTCGCTCGGCGACGGCATCGGCTCAGCGGTGGCGGAAGGAATCCCCGCCGCGGCGCCTGTTGTTCAGCGGGAGCTGATTGCGCTCATCGGCCGTCTCGGCGCGATGCCCGTCAATTTTTCCGCTAGCGAATACCTGCTCAGCCCGGAGCCACTTGTCCGGCGTGAAGCAGTAAGGCTCCTGTTGCGCGATCCCCCGGCCCGCGATAACGCTGTGATGGCGGCGCTGGCGGACGCAGATGACAGAGTGGTCTTCGTTGGTTTGACGGCGGCTCAGGAAAAGTGTCCGTCGGGCGCGGTCGACTTGATAAAGCGGCGCGTGGATCGGGGCGAGCTCGATTCGCAGCTCCGCACGATGGGTATTCGCGTAGTCGCGCAGCAGAATTCGGCGGAAATGCTTAACTGGCTGCTCGGCTTTGTGGTATCGGAGACCCGGTGGTCACGACGGCCGAAGCTCCGTCCATCGACGCCCGAGATGCTCGCGGCGCTGAGCATGATCGCGTCGGCGTGGGGTGAGGACGCCACAGCTCTTGCCGCCATCAAACTCGCGGAGCAGAGCAAAGACGCAGAAGTGCGCGCCAAGGTCGCGCGCAAGCGACCGGCGGAATCGAAGGCGGCGAGTCCGGCATGAGCGATCCGATTCAATTCCTGGTCTCCTTCGGCCAGGCGGTTTCGACGATGGCCTTGTATAACGACGGTCACCCGGCGCGCGAGCGCGCGGTCGACCGCTCGTACCGGTGTCTGCGCGACCTTCAGCAGTTCGATCCCAATCCCCGCTTTTCTTTTCTGGGAGAGGAGACCATCTACGGCGAAACCGCGCTTCGCGAGCTTGGTGACTGGGATTGGGGAACGCGGTTGGCGCAGGCCGGTGTGCAGCGAATGGAGCTCGCCAGCCACGTGACGCGCGAAGAGTACGAGGAATTCCTGGAAGAGATGATGGCGCGCATCACTCTGTCGGTAATCGATTCCGCCGAGTCCAGACCGACGCGCGCGTCCGGGATCAAGGTTGGGACGCTGGGAATACGCGGCGAAACCAGAGAGATCCAGGAGAGGCTCGAGTCGGACGTGCCGATCGCAACCATCTCTTATTCTCTTGGCGATGAAGCCGCGTCGATTCTGTCGATGCACAAGGAAGTGCAGGAGCGTGGCAAGCTCCCGCTCGCCGAAGCGGAGGCGGTCGTACGCTCCTTGTCGATGGCCATGCACGGCGATTCCGAGATGATTCTTCCCCTGCTGCAGCTCAAGGAGTTCGACGAATACACAACCACGCATTCCCTCAACGTCTCGGTCCTCACGATGGCGCTGGCCGAGTCGCTGGGTCTGGCGACGGATGACGTGCGCACGTTCGGGATTGCCGGACTGCTGCACGATCTCGGAAAGGTGAACGTTCCGCAGGATATTCTGAACAAGCCGGGCAAGCTCACAGACCAGGAGCGCGAGGTGATGCAGCAGCATCCGACGGCGGGAGCCAAGCTGATCATCGAAAGCGGCCGTCGTCTCGATCTCGCCGCGGCGGTGGCGCACGAGCACCACATCATGATAAATGGGCACGGCTATCCGAAGCGGCACTACGACCGCGATTGCCACAAGGCCAGCAAGCTCGTGCACGTCTGCGATGTGTTCGACGCTCTCCGCACCCGGCGTCCTTATCGGGATGCATGGGAGTCGGCGCGAGCCCTTATCTACATCGAAGAGCGCGCGGGAACCGAATTCGAGCCGCAAGCCGCCACCGCATTTGTGGCGATGATGCGCAAAACGGAGAGCGGAATACAGATGTCGCCCATGCCGGAAGGCCCTGGAACCGCCGCCCCGCCAGCCGGCCAGGGGGCTGCCGATGCGACAGCCCCGACCGCGGCCACAACTTTCGGACCAACTGGGAAAGCACCTGGAGGCGCACCATAGGGCCCACGAAAATGTTGCTTTTTATTGCGTCGTTGCCGACGGATTCGGGTTGCCGGGCCGTGGAATTGGTCGTCCACTAGACAGTTGGTGGACACCCAAATTTGGTGGAGGAAGCGCTACATGCTGCGTAATAAAAAGGGTTTTACTCTTATTGAGCTTTTGATCGTTGTCGTAATCATCGGCATTCTTGCCGCGATTGCGATTCCTAAGTTTGCGAACACGAAGGACAAGGCGTATGTCGCCGCGATGAAGTCTGACCTTCGTAACCTCGCGACGTTCGAAGAGCAGTATGCCGCCGACAACAACGGCGCGTACTTCTCTGGTAACGGTGCCGCGCAGGGCTTTGGTCCTTCGAAGGACGTTACCGTGACCGCGACCGCAGTCAATGGCCCGCCGCCTTCGTGGACCGCGACCGCTTCGCATGCTCTTTCAGCGAAAGCTTGCGATTCAGGTGTGACGACCGCTGGTGTCATCACCTGCATCTGATTGGGATAGGGGTTGAAAAAAAAGGGGCGTCGAAAGACGCCTTTTTTTTATTCTCCCAAACTTGCCGGCTGAATGGTCAGCCCGATAACCGGGATCGCGAAGACTTCCGTTTCGTGGAACGCACCTTTCCAATCTTGGAGATGGGCTTCTCGAACAACATGGTCGGTGGCACTGCGGAAAGCCCCGAAGCGGACAGCCACCTCTCTAGGCCATTGGCCAGCCCGCGACGTTCCACCTGCCGTAAGGTGGCAAAGCCGTCGATCAGATCCTCCTGGATCGCCCGAGGGGCCTTCCGAAGAAGATCTGTCCCCTTGCGCGAGACCCGAAGCACAGAGCGTCGACCGTCGAACGCATCGGCGGTTCGGGTCACAAGGCGCTTTGAGATCAGTTGCGCCACAACCTGGGAGACCGTGCTATGGGTGGTCATCGTGACGGCGGCGAGGTCCTTGACGGATTGATCCGGGACGTGCGCGAGCTCGCTCAAAACGAACAATTGCGCCGCGCTGATTCTCAGGTCACGCTCCACGGCTTCCGCGGCTGATCGAAGTCCGCGCACCATTCTCCGCAACGCGTTGAGCGCGCGGGCAACGTCAGACTGCATGGTTGTCTTGTTGGGCACGCTCGAAAATCTGTTTTGCCCCACGGCTGTTTGTAAAGATGCAGAGTGGTGCACCTAACGTTCGCTACATGACCGAAGGGCTAACTCATTCAATGACCCGGGCGGGTTTCGAACCCACGACCTACCGATTAAAAATCAAAATATCTATTTCTTCCGCGTTTCCGCTAACCCGGCCTCTGTCCCCCGTGGCGTTGGTAGAGATGCGGTATCGTTCCAGACTACCCGGTTGCGACAGGGTCCTCTTCGCCGTGCAAGACGCGCTGGATCTCTGTGAGAAGATCAGCCGACGCAAAGGGCTTCTCAATGAACGGAAGCGCTGTGAGGCCGAAGCTCGGCACAGTTACCTGTTCCGTGTAGCCTGACATCATCAGGACGGAGATCTCCGGACGCGTCTTTCTCAACCGCGACACCAGCTCGAGCCCGCCCATCTCCGGCATCATACTGTCGGTCAATACAAGGTCGATCCCCTTGGGATTCGAGTCCGCGATCGTCAGCGCTTCCACACCGTTTGCCGCGAGCAGCACTTTGTAGCCCGCCCGCAGGAGGCTCCGCTGAACTGCGTCACGCGTTGCGGCTTCGTCCTCTACCAGAAGAATTGTCTCGGTGGCGGGCGCGAGTTTCTTTACCGAGCGCGGTGTAATCGGCCGCGACACTCCTTCGCTTCGCGGAATGAAGATCTTGAACGTCGTTCCCTGGCCGGGTTCGCTGTATACCCAAATTTTTCCGCCCGTCTGTGTGACGATCCCATGCACGGTCGCCAGCCCGAGCCCGGTGCCTTTCCCCACGGGCTTGGTCGTGAAGAACGGCTCGAACATTCGACTCGCAGTCTCCTTGTCCATCCCGTGACCCGTGTCACTCACGGTAAGACATACATAGCTTCCCGGTCCGACGTCGAGATGACCTGCGCTGAAAGCAGAGTCGACTTTGACGTTCGACGTGCGGATATTGAGTCTCCCTCCATTTGGCATTGCATCGGCGGCGTTGATCACGAGGTTAAGCAGCACTTGCTCGAGCTGTCCCGTGTCGGCCCTGATAGGGCCGAGCTGCGCCTCGAGCTCAGTTTTCACCTCGATGTTCTCGGGGACGACCCGCCTCAGCATCCCGTCCAGTCCTTCGACGATCTCGTTGAGGACGACTAGTCGCGAATTGAGTACCTGGCGCCGGCTGAAGGCGAGGAGCTGACGAGTCAGCGCGGCAGCGCGGTCCGCTGCTTTCAGTATCTCCTTTGCCTCGTGCCTGCTTTCATTCGTGTCGGGAAGGTCCTCGAGCAGAAATTCGCTCGACATCCGGATGACGGTGAGGATGTTGTTGAAGTCGTGCGCCACTCCTCCAGCGAGCCGCCCTATTGCTTCCATCTTCTGAGACTGACGAAGTTGCGCTTCGAGCGATCTTCTATCGGTGGTATTAAAGAACGCCGCCACGGCCGCCACGACTTTCCCTTCGTTGTCCAGAATGGGGGCTCCTTGGACGTTAAGCGAAATAACGAGGCCGCCCTGTCGAATCTCCATGTCGTCAACGGCCGACGTTTCACCGCTCAGCGCTCTGATCAGGGGCAGTCGCTCAACTGGGTACAACTGGTCTGTGCCGGCGAGGTATACCTTGTAGGTCTCAGCGAGGCCGGCGACAGCCAAGCCGGGAACCGCACCCTTTCCGAGAATCTTCTGTGCGCCGGCATTCGCGAACAGCGGGTGTCCCTCATGATCGGACACAAAAATCCCGATCGGCACGGCCTCGAGGATCTGCACAAGACGCCGCTCGCTCGACTGCAGACGCCGCTCCGCTTCTACACGATCGGTAATGTCCTCGATAACACCTTGGTAGAGGACAACTTTCCCGTCGGCTTCACGTTTGGCGTGAGTGGTGTCACGGGCCCAGATCACCGCGCCGTCCGCGCGACGCATTTGGACCTCGAAGTCGCGCACCACACCGGCGCGGTCCATCTCCCCACTCCAGCGAAGACGATCCGTTGGATCCACGTAAAGCGTCGTTGCTGGAGTTGCAAGCAAGGATTCGAGGTCCGGGTAACCGAGCATCAAGATCATTGCGGGGTTCGCATCGATGAGAACCCCTTCGGGGGTGCTGCGGTAAAGCCCGACGGGGATGTCTTCAAAGAGCTCCCGGTAGCGCTGCTCCCCGAGCCGTAGTGCTTCCTCGGCCTTCTTTCGCTCGGTGAGATCACGGACGAAAGCGCTGAAAGTCCACTCTTCCCCCAGTTTCGCCGGCGATATTGCCAATTCCACCGGGAATTCACGCTTATCGCGAGCGAGGGCGGTGATCTCGATGCGCTTGTTCAAGACAGGGCCTTCACCCGTCTCGAGGAATTTTTTCAAGCCCCTGGTGTGAGCATCGCGATACTGCGGAGGAATTATCGTATCGGACATCCGCTGCCCCACTGCTTCCTCGCGGGACCAGCCGAACATTCTTTCCGCCTGCGCGTTCCAGCCGGATATGCGACCGGCAGCGTTCATGGTAATCACGGCATCGAGAGCGGTGTCGACGATGAGCCGCGTTCGCTGCTCGCTCTCAGCGAGCTGCCTCGTGAACGCTGCCCGGGCCTGCATGTTCCGGTCGACGAGGGCGCCAGTGAGAGCGAGGACAATGATGAGAATCGCGCTGGCCACTACGGCTCCGCCCAGCTCCCCGCTGGGGAGTATGTAATGAACAGAGCGAGAGAATGGGCGACCGGGAGCAAATCGGGCGGCCGCCATCGCCGTATAGTGCATTCCTGAGATGGCGATACCCATGACGACGGCGCTAAAAACCTTGAGGAACACGCCCTTCGCCGTCGTGAACGAGCGGAATCTGAACGCGAGCCAGAGCGCCGCCAATGACGCAACGATCGCGATCAAGATAGACAGAGCGACGATTGAGCTGATAAAAGTGAGGCGCGCGTCCGCCCGCACGGATGCCATGCCGATGTAGTGCATGCCGGCGATGGCCACCCCCATCAGCACTCCACCCGGGACGAGCCTGCTCAAGCCGAGGCTTGGCCTGCTGATGATCAAGAGAGCGAGGAGCGAAGCGGCTATCGCCACGACCACCGATAGCAGCATGAGCGGCACGTCGTACCAGATCAGTACGGGAAGATGGAAAGCGAGCATGCCGACGAAATGCATGCTCCAGATTCCGAGGCCCATCACAATCCCGCCGCCGGCGATCCACCCGAGGCGTGTCGCGCCGGACTCGGAACGCACACGCCCAGCGAGGTCGAGCGCGGCGAAGGACGCGAGCATCGCTACTATGACGGAGAGTATGACCGAGATCGCGTCGTAACTGTGTCTCATCACGGGCTAATGCGTCCTGGAGGCGGACCGGAAGCTGTATCTGTGCAGATGGCAGCGGGGTCATATCCGCATTTTCAGCACCTGCGGAGCCCTGCGATGCGGCCTGGATGTCATGAACACGCAGTCATCTGGAGGACGATAACGCTCCATCCTCGCAACCGATGTTCTTTGAACCTGAAAGTCCAATCAATCGGGACGGCGGGATTTGAACGCGTTGGTCGCCGCTCTGTTTGTGGTTTGTGAAAGAACAGTGACCCGGGTGGGTTTCGAACCCACGACCTACGGATTAAAAGTCAAACTATTCACTTCTTCTGCGTTTAATTTTGTTTCGTTGGGTATGTCCCTGTAAGGACTTAGCCGAAATACAGGTTGTGTTGGCTCGGTTCAGATTCGCTGAGTTTGCCTGAGTTGGCACACAAATCGGCACACCGGAGGGGCTGGGTGCGCGCCATCAATCATATCATGGACTTTGCACCTAACCCAAACGATAGTCGTGATTCGATACTCTCACGGATCCTCGACTGTGATGATGTCGGGTCATATAGAGAAGGACTAGCTGGACTTCAGCCTCCACGTTTCTGATGAGCGCCATGCGGGGCGATCACGGTGGTTGGCGTCGCGGGTAGGCCTGGGCGCTTGGCGGCCGGGGGCGGCGGCGAGTTCTCACCGGAAACTTCTTTAGCAATGACATCTACATCCGGCTGCCCGATTGCCCCCGCTTCGTCTTTGGCAATCTCACGTGGGGTCCGATGCCCACTCACCGGATGTGGGTTGGCTTGAGTCGCTTCACTGGGATCGCTCATGAACCCTCCTCGTTAGTGTGGCGCACGTCGTCGGCCGTGAAGGAGGTCTAGGGTCGCGCGTGTCCGATGATGGCTACTTCTTGTTTGAATATTATAGTAGCCGATTGGATGCAGGCTCCTTGTCTCCCGGTCCTTCGCGGCGTCATCCGCGGGCCTGGCTTTTGGGTTTCGCGTCCTGCGCCTGGGAAACACGTTCGTACTTGCGCTGAATACGAGCCATTCGGTCCAAGAGCCTCTCAAAATCTGCAGGGAGGAACACCTCGCAAACTCGTTTGATCCGCTTGGCTATTTCCAGACGAGCTTGAGCGAGGAGCTCCGCCTTTGTTCGTTCGCCCATTCCTGAATCCTGCTTAAATCCTGAGTACGCGAAAAGCCGCTTCCGCACTACAAGAAATTTTCCCCGGGAAGTGATTTCTCGGAGCCCTGATACACGATGCCATCCTCCTGCTACTCGCGGTTGGCACTCGCCCCGGCCGTGCCGCCGCGCACGGTGAGGAACGCGTGCATGCCGATCGCCTCATGTGGATCGCACACGATCTCGTACTTCCCCTCGCCGAACCGCGAGTCGACCACGATGGTGTATGTCTGCCCCTTGGTAGTGAGATAGGGGCTGATGGCGGCGGCGCCGAGTTTCGCACCTTTCGGCTGCGTCTTGAAACGCACGTTGTGCATCGTCGCGGAGGCTTGTACGAAACGTAGCGTGTCGCCGCGCTGGGCCGTGAAATTCGCCGGCTCGAACGCGAATGGTGTGGTGCCCGGTCGCTCGACCAAGCTGACCACGATGACATGCGGCACCGGCGCGCTGGATGCGACATTCTGCACGCCGGCCGGCAGCGCGATGTCGGGCAGCCAGACATAGGGCGGAATCTGGGCACTCTTGCCTGCGCAGCCCAGGAACAAGAAGAGGCAGGCGCTGATTACGAAATGCATGCGAGACATAGGTTCCTCCGCGAGACGCCGGATCGGCGAGACGCCGGATCGGTTGAAGGGAATGGACTTCGTGTCCCCATCTGGAATGGAAGATATGTCATGCCCACCCCTGTTCCGTCGGCGTCATCCCGAAGTTCTGTGCAGGAATCCTCTACGGCATGTCAGGATTTCCCCTGTACGATCCGCGGATGTTCCCTCACTCCGCGGCGGACCTTTCAGAGTGAAACTGTCCCAGTAGTCATCAGCCTCGGTGCGCCAGCAGGCGGCTCATCCGGGCGGCGTACAGCGACGCGGGGGCAACGATCCGGTCGGCGCGGAGGACCCCCTAGCAACGCAGAATACGCCACGATGGCCGGCACTGGTCATACAGATCCGCACTCACAACAGCGAAACATCACGATGTCATCGATGCACCGTACTCTGCAGGGCGACGTGTTGGTCCACCACCTGACCAGGGATGAGCGGATCATTGACCGCGATCTCGTCGCCCGACACGGGCGCAGCGCACGCACTCTCGTCAAGGAAGGCCCGCTCCGGCTCACGATCCTGGGCATCGCGGCGGGTGGAGATCTGCCAGCTCACAGGACTGACGGGCCGGTCTCGATCCAGGTCGTCGAAGGAGAAGTAACATTCTCCGCTGCCGGCAACGAGTACCCGCTCAGTACCGGAGACGTGCTCGTCTTTGCCGCGAATGTCGAACACTCCGCACGATCCAGGACTGGTGGCGTTTTTCTCCTCACCGTCGTGCACGAGGAGTCTGCCGGGTCCAGGTTGCCGAGCTAACGTTGCGTTCGACATGCACTCGTTGAGCGACCGCGATGTCGCTGCCAGCTCCGATGTTGACGCGCGCAGGCGAGGGGTTTCTCAGCGCAGAATGCTGACTGAAGCCCTGCGCTGGCGATTCCTCGCCGATCACCGGCTCACACAGGTCCCTAGCGTTCTAACGCGCGTCTGTTCCTCTCTTAATCGAGATCGGTCCTCACTCATTGACTCGAGCGCGGCGGGGTTTGGTCAGGGCTCTCATGGGCGGAATCCAAGTATCCTCGCAGTGTTGCATCGTCTGCGCTCTCCCAATCAGCTGGAATTGGTGACAAACGCCGACGCGCGTTACGAAACTTGAACGTAAGCCATCCGGCTTCGTACTGGTCCCGCACGGTAGTCGGCTGTCTGCCACCCCGCGTCGGCAGGTTGGCCATGTACTTTGAGAACGCCGATTCTCTCTGGCCCGCAGAGTCGGCTCCTTGGGGATATGTGTCCCACGCCTGCCATATCCCGCCGAACGAGTCGGGAAATTCACGTAGCGGCATTGAAGGCCGTCCTCCTGCTTCTTGTTGGCATCGCGCCGGGATCGGTCCCTGTTCCCTAGCGCGTCGAAGAAAACCACGGATACCGGATTTCTCTACGAGATGATCGAAGGGAATCGCGCCAAGGCGCGTCTCTGTCCTGTGCGAAATCAGTGCTTCCTGAAGATGCGGTTCAGCTCTCTCAGGTCCGCAATCGCTATACCGTTTGTGCCCTGCCTCGTCCGAGCCTCCCGCAATCGTTACAGTTGACATCCGCTGGATGAGGATGCCCGACGTGATTCTCTGCCCTGTGCATCCGACTCCAGCTGTCCCGCATGGAGCCGGGAACACTCCTGAATTCGCTCGCGGCGATTCCTACCCCTCATTTAATTGCACGGTCTTTGGCTGAATACCGGCGGCGATCTCCTGACAGACGCCGCGCCCGCAATGGCGTAGGATAATGGGTTCACCCGAACGCGCGGTCATCATGAAGATTCTGTTTCTAGCCCCCGAGTTCCCCGACACGTTCTGGAGTTTCAAGCACGCCCTGAAGTTCATTCATCGGCGCGCCTCATCACCACCACTCGGATTGCTCACCGTCGCCGCGATGCTGCCCGGAGAGTGGGAGAAACGCCTCGTGGACCTCAACGTCGCCGCGCTCTCCGACGCAGACCTGGCCTGGGCCGACTACGCCTTCATCGGCGGCATGATCGTGCAGCGCGACTCCGCACGTCAGCTCATCGCCCGATGCAAGGCGGCGGGCGTCCCCGTTGTCGCCGGGGGACCGCTCTTCACGGTGGAGCACGAGCAATTTCC
>JANMWS010000090.1:0-15189 GCA_031394125.1 Gemmatimonadales bacterium | reverse complement strand
ACCGGCGTGACCGCCAGCAAGGCTCCGCCAGGTCCGAAATTCGCGGCCGCTCCGGCTTCGCCCTGGAAGACGCTGCGCCACGCCGCGCCGTCCCATGTCATACCGCCGCCACCACCGAAGAAAACCTCACCGCTTTGGCGCACGAAGTGGAGCCGGCCATTCCCGATCGCTTCACCCGTTCGGGTCCCATCCTGATGCGCGCTTCCGCCGGCGAAGCCACCCAGCTCGGCAACAATGCCGCGCGACGTAGGCGTGAACAGGGAGCCGCTTAATGTCCCCTGACTGCTCCAGCCACCAGAGGTGAACTGTGAGAGCGTTCCCCATGCGTCAAGCGCCGCGGTGGGCCAATCGGCGTGAATGTGTGGGGTTACGGCGGCGGCGTTGGTCCTCACCGTGTCAGCATAGCGGAGCCCCACCAAGCCGGCATCGACGCTGCTTTCGATGCGTTGCGCGTGAGCCGCACGCGCGAACAAGAGGAGCGCCGTAAGCGCCCCTCTTGTAGTTGCAGCGACTAGAGATTTTTCAGGTTTCAAGAACAGAAAAGGTACCAGCGCCTACGGATGGATTTCGATTGTTACGTCGTGCCACGCAGCGGGGGTTCGACACGGATCACCGAGCTCTCGGTGCCAAAGTCGTCCGAGCTTTTGACCGCAAGCGGATCCGCCACCCAACGCGAGCCGTTGATTATGAAAGCATACTCGTGCTGGCCGGATGAGAGTGGAACCGAAACGGTCCAGACACCCGGTGCCCCCGACGGTTTCAGTTGAGTGGTGCCCCTGGTCCATTGATTGAAGTCGCCCACCAGCTCCACTCGCGCCGCGCTGGCGTCGGCAAAGACGAACCGGACGAGCTCTACGGTGCCGGTTCGCGCATTGAGCTCGGCGGTCCCTGCGCCCCCGTGTGACCGCGCCGAAAACCGTGAGCCCAGCGCGATTCCGGAGAGCGCGATTATCGCGCTGATGCCGGCCGCCATAGCGAGACCGGTAAGCGGAGACAGCCGGACCACCCGCTGTGTGCGCCACCAGGAGGAGTTGGACGAGGCGCGCACCGGATACAGCGCGGGTCCTTCGATCCGCACGTTCTCCATCAGTCGCTTTTCGAACGACGGGTGGGCGTGTTCCGCCGCGCGCAGCGGCGCCGCGACTTGCGCGAGGAACGCCGCGTCCTCGCCCCCTATGTTCTCGTCGTAATTCTCAACCATTATAAACTCCTTCCAGTAGATCGCGGAGCGCGTCACAGGCCCGCTTCACTCTCATCTTCAACGCCGAAACACTCACACCAGTCATCTCGGTGATCTCGTCGTAAGTCAACTCTTCCACGTGCTTCAGAAGAAATGCTTCACGCTGTTCAGCCGGAAGCATGCTAAGCGCGCGCTCAATATGCCCGCCCACATCGTTTTCGGCTTCCGGTTCGGACCCGGGTGCGACGGCCCGTTCGATAGCGTCTTCGGCCGTAGGGAACCGAAGTTCCCGGCGGCGTTGCCGCGATGCATGGGTCCTGCACTCGTTGACGACGATCTGGTAAAGCCAACCTCCGAAACGCTCCGGATCCTTGCAGCTGCGAAGACCGCGAAAAGCGCGCATGAAAGCAGACTGCAGCGCGTCGTCCGCATCCACGTGCGAGCCAAGCATCCGCACAGCAAAACGGGTGCACGTATCCTGATAACGCCGAACCAGGCCGGCGAACGAATCGATGTCGCCAGCGAGGACAGCAGCAATCAATTCCGCATCCGACAAGGCTGTCACAAGAGAGAGACTATCCGAGACGCTGTGAACGTCACAACGTTTCGGGGGCAGCTCAACCGCAACGCACTGCTAGGCCGCCTAAGCCCCGCGCTTAATGTCCTGCGCCCGCGAGGCTTCATCGAGTCGAAGCCGCGGCTTCTCTACCGCGACGTCCTCACCTTCGCGCTGCATGCGGCGGCGGAAGGGCACCAGATCGCGGCCGAGGTGCACCAGTGCCCTGGTTGCGACCGTGCTGGCGAGCGGCTCCGGAATTCCCATCACCCGAATGTAGGTGTCGATCGCGCGGTCGAACGAAAGATCCTCGGCCAGCGTGTCCACGAACATGAGCGCGTTGTCGACGTGGCCGCGAATGATCGTCTCTTCGGCGCGGGCCTGCGACAAGCGAAGGCGCCGCTCAGCGTTCGGGTTGAGCTTGCGGCCGAAGATCGATTCCGGGAACAGATTTCGAAGTGCCATTGGCCATCCAGTCGGGAGAATTCAGTACTTGGATGATAGGCACGGAGCGTACCAGCCGATAGGGCGGCTGGCACGTGAAGCTTCTCGGACGACGTCAATGGCGTTAATCAAATCAGCGGCCACCTATCCTAAGCATAAAGCCAAAGCCGCGTCGAGACTCGATAATGACACCAGTCTCCTGCCCGGCGAGTTTTTTTCGCAGCCTTGTAACGGTCACGTTCACGACATTCGAGTCCACCTGCACCTTCCTGTTCCAGACAGCTGCCAGGAGATCGCCGGGAGTGATTACCTCCTCCTTTCGCAGCATTAGCTGTTCGAGAACCGCTAGCTCCTTTGCGGTCAGCGTTAATTCGGAACCACTCGACGCAAGCTTCCGGCGGTGCCGGTCCAGCACGAGATTTCCCGCCGCCAATGCCTCGGCTTGGCGAGCTCCTCCGCGCCGCACGAGCGCTCTTATCCTCGCACGAAACTCGTCCGCCCCTAACGGCTTTTGCAGATAATCGTCTGCCCCCGCATCGAGCGCACGGACAATGCTCGTGGAATCGGACCAACCGCTCAGAACGATCACAGGAGTCGTGCGGCCAGCCTTTCGAAGCGCCTCCACAATCGTGATGCCATTCCTGTCCGGCAGACCCTGGTCCAGAACAATGGCATCGAAGTTCTGGGTCAACACAAGGTGCTCTCCTTCCGTGCCGGTGTGAACGACCCAGACTGAGAATCCTTCCTGTTCGAGCAACCGCTGCGTAACCCGCGCGACCGCAGGCTCATCCTCGATGACTAACGCCTTCATTTTGACCGTCGTTTTTCAGGGTGGTTCGGGCAGCGTTTTCAGTCAATTTTCCAATCGAAAATTACACGATTGTAATGTGACTGAAAGGGTGCCGTTAGCGTCTATTAAGCGAAGACTCGCGCAAGCGGGGCTTGCATTTACCTCACCTTACTGGAGAACAGATGAGTTCGGAACGCTTCCTTAGAAACCTGGTCCTGTCGCTTGTAGGAATCGTAGGCGCGTCCGCGCTCGCGGGCGCACAGACTGCTACTCAAACGGTCACATTTGCGGTAAACGCCATCAACCAGATTGCGTTCGTCGGTGCGCCTTCGCTTACGATCACCACGGCCGTCGCAGGTAGCCAGCCGACATCAGCAACTGTTGGAACCAGCACCTGGGCTGTCACCACCAACCAGAGCAACGCCAAGATCTCAGCCAGCATTCCGCTGGCAATGGCGGCCGGGCTCACGCTCAGCGTGAATCTGACAGCTCCTGCCACAGCCACCAGCGCTGGCCTGCAACCTCTTACCACCACCGCCGTGGATCTCGTTACGGTCATCACTAAACTTGCGGTCGGATCACTGAGCGCAACTTACCAACTCGATGCGACCGCTGCCGCGGGCGTAGTGACCTCCGCGACGAAGGTAGTTACGTATACCATTTCTGGCGGCACCTGAGCGAAAGCTACGCGGGCGTTGTCCTGCGATGTTCAGAATGAGGATTTTGTTGCTCACCGCCGTCCTGCCAGTAGGTCTTGGCAGGACGGCGGCTGCGCAGGTAACTACGATCAGCCCGTCGGGAAACCCCGCGGCCATGACGATCTCGACCGCGGTCGCTGGTTTGCAACCTACTGGTGTCAGCAACAGCGCCACGACGTATTCCACTGCGAACGTGAAGAGCTCACAGCCGCAGAAGATTACCGCCAGGCTGAGCGCAAATATGCCGGCCGGGGTGACACTTATGGCGTCGCTAGCCGTTAATGCATCGGCAACAAGCGTTGGAGCCGTTTCACTCGACGTAACCGCGCGGAACGTGGTGATCAACATCACCGCGAATCAAACATCGCAAACGATCACGTATCAGCTCAGCGCGCTTGTGAGCGCGGGAGTGATTGCATCGCAGACCCGCACCGTCACCTTCACCATCGCCAACTACCCGTGAACAAACCACGTTCGACCGCAAGCGCAACCGAGCGGTACACACATCACGTGAATCTGGCTCTCATCGGGCTGGTGATTGCAGCAGTCGGCATGACGCCCGTCCGGGCCTCTTCCCAGATAGCGGTCGGCAGCACCGTCGAGGAACACACCGCCTCGAGCGGAGAGACATACACGGGTACCATCCCGGTCAGGAACACAACGGCCGTACCCCAGCCGGTTCGCGTATACCAGGAAGATTACACCTTCTTTGCGGATGGCACCTCTCACTTCGATCCGCCAGGGTCGATCCCACGGTCCAACGCCAAATGGGTAACGGCTACGGGCGGCACGATAACCGTTCCCCCCGGGGCCGAGCTCAACGTCGCATATACTATCCACGTTCCGCGAGACAGCTCACTGACGGGAACATACTGGAGCACCATCATGGTCGAGGGGGCGCCCAGCCTCCCGTCGCACGTGGGAGAGGGACAGATCGCCATCGGCTCGATAATGCGATACTCAATCCAGCTCGCCACCCACATCGGCGCAACCGGCTCGCGAAAGATTCAGTTTGCCAAGCAGGAGATCATCACCGGATCGAAAGGGTCGCCGTCACTCGAGTTCGAAGTAGCGAACATCGGTGAGCGCGGTTACCGTCCGCTCCTCTGGATGGAGCTTTATGACGAAAAAGGCGAGCTTCGCGGAAAATCACAACAGCAGCGCGGGTTGATTTACCCCGGCACTTCCGTCAAGCAGTCTTTTTCGCTCGGCAATCCCGCTCCTGGGAACTACAAGGCCATTGTGTTCGCCGATACCGGTGACGACGCAATCTTCGCCGCGCAGTACAAGCTGCACTTCTAGATCATTTGTATGCGGATCCGCTACTACGGCCTGGCTGCAGTGGCTGCTCTCGCAATGTGCAACTCCGTTCTCGCATCCGCCCAAAACGGATCCTCTGCCGTTGTTCGGCTCACTGGCGTGTCGGATTCAACGCCGACGGTGGATCCGGGTACGTCGTTTACCCGGGTGTTTTCAGTAGCGAACACGACGGGCGATACCGTCGTCGTCGTTCCGAGGATTTCGGCTCCACCTGGATGGAGCGTCTTGATCGGATCACTTCCGTTCGCGGTGGCTCCGCGCACCTCCGACACGTGGGTCGTTAGCGTTGCCGTACCGGCACAAGCCCCTGCCGGAAGACATGTAATTCGCGTAGAAGGAGGTTCCGTTGACTCTCCGATAGCATTGGCCGATTCCATCCCGGTAATTGTGAGTACGCGCCGAGACCTCGCGCTGACGCTCGGTGAAATTCCTCCGTATGTGGTGACTGGGTCGAGTTACAGGCTCTGGCTGACTGTCCGCAATCGAGGCAACGCCCCCGCCACAGTGGATCTCGAAGCGACAAGCTCCGCTGGCGGATTGGTCACGACGCAACCCGCGTCGGCGGAGCTGCAACCAGGCGAATCGCGTAAGATCGCAGTGCAAGTTCGCCCGCGACGCACCTCTACTGCCCCATCCCCTGAAGATGTCGTCGAGGTAACCGCGAAAGATTCACGCTACTCCCTCGTTAACGCGACTGCTTCCACTCGCGTCACCGTCGCTCAGGCGCCGGGGACGGGCGAGCCGTTCGCTACTGTTCCGGCGCAGATCCGGCTGCGCGGCGCAAAACAAAATGCTGGCGTCGCGCCGGTCGAGCTGATCGGATCAGGAGCTTTGCGCGAAGGCCGACCTGAACAGATCGATTTCACGTTCCGAGGGCCGGGTAATCGCATCTCGCCCTTTGGCGAACGGGAGGAATATCGTGTGGATCTGCGGGCACCGCGCTATCGCGCGAAGCTTGGCGACAACTTTTTTGCCGTTTCGCCGCTCACGAATCAGGGACAGGCGGGTTTCGGCGCGGGAATCGACTGGCGCTCGGGGGAATTCAGCACTGGAGGCTATTCCGAGCGCTTCAGGTTCCAGCCAGGGACGCCAGCGGAATCGGGTGTCTTCGCGAGCTTCGAACCTTCGTTGTTCTCTGGTTCCACGATTGCGCTCAACGCCGTGCAGCGAAGCGGAGAAATATTCGCCGGGCGAATATTCAGCACGACCGCGGCTTTCAAGCCGCGTGCCGACATGGCTGTCGAGACCGAGTACGCCGGAAGCAACGGCATCGCGGGGCGAGGCGCAGCGAACTCACTCCGCGTGGGCGGAGGGACGTTCCTCCGCTACGATGCGGCGCACGTGTGGGGCAGCCGCGCGTTCGCCGGGCCCTCCCGCGGATCGCAGGATGACTACGCCACCGTTTCCGCTAAGGCGTCGGAGGACATCGAGCTCAACGCGACGGGCAACTACCACCGTTTCAGCTTTCCGTCCGCCTTGGGAACGTCGCGGCAGGGAACGCGCTCCGCGACAATCGGAGCGTCCTGGCAAGGCGCCTGGGCACTCGAGTATTCCCGACTCGCGAGAGACTTCAAATCGCCGGCCTCCCTCGTGGAGCAACGTGAGCAGCTTGTACGCGCACGCGGATCGACAGCGATAAGTGGGCAAACCGTTTGGGGAGGTGCGGAAATTGGCCGATCGACCTCAGACACAGCAACGGCCTCGCGCACATTCAGCCAGGTGTCGCTGGGGTCGAGCGCGTCGGTCGGCCGGAACGGGCTCTCCTTATTTGTCGAAGCTTACAGCGGCGGGTCGGTTACTCGCGGGCCGGCGTCCACGACGATTGGCGGCAGCGGCACGTTTCGGGTTACTCAGACGACTGAATTTTCGATGAATGGCTACGCGGTTCGATATGCGAGCGGCGTCAATCGAACCGGGTCCCAGATCGACTGGCGCCTGACTGAGTCGCTCCCCACCGGCGCATCGCTGTCACTCCGAGCCCGCCTCTCCACCATTTCGGGACCGGGAGTGTCACCTCAGCGGATAGGGTATCTGGAATACGGGATGCCGCTCAACATTCCAATCGGGCGGCGGAAATCGCCCGGAACGGTTAGCGGCCGCATCGTCGACGCCGAATCCGGCGATGGAGTTGCGGGGGCCCTCGTGCGACTCGGCTCGGCGGCAGCAATCACTGACAAGGAGGGTCGTGTTTCCTTTGTCGGACTGCCGATGGGCGATTACCGCGTCGCGGTCGCGCAACACGGAGGAGGCTCAGATGCGGTCCTTTCTGGCGAGCCCAACGTCAGTATCGACAGCGCCCATCCGAGGCCAGCCCCCTTCCAGGTCGTCGTGTCTCGTCCCGCTTCGGTCAGCGGCTCGGTTCGACAGAGAGCGCACGTCAGAACGCCCCTCAGCGGAGAGCCGGATTCGCTCAGGGACGCGGGAGGGCTGGAGGATGTGAGTATAGCTCTCATCGGCCAGCGGGATACTCTATATCGCACTACCGACGCTGACGGCAAATTCTCGTTCGCTGACATTCCTGGTGGTGCGTGGACGGTCGTCGTCATGACCGATCCGCCGTCAGAATGCTACTATTCCCAGGCTTCCATCGCACTCACGCTTCGGCCGGCGCAATCGGCCATCGCGAACTTCTCCGTCCTCCCCCGGCGAAGGGAGATTCGAATGCTGGACGCGCAGTCGACCCCTCTCGAGCCGCTGTCGCTCCCGAGGCACGACCGGCATTAACAGCGCGTGCCCTGTTTTGTTTTCAGCTGGGCCGGATCAACCTTCCTTGTCTTCGTACTCATCCCTCAAACTCGCGACGACGTTTGGATCCGCCAGCGTCGTCGTGTCACCGAGCGCCCGCCCTTCCGCGATGTCGCGCAACAATCGCCGCATGATTTTTCCGGAGCGAGTTTTCGGAAGATCGGCGGAAAACAGAATGTCGTCCGGACGGGCCAGCGCGCCGATCTTGTTTGCGACGAATGCTCGCAGCTCTTCGCGTAGTTCTGGACTCTGTTTGCGACCATCGCGAAGCGTTACGAAGCAAGCGAGTGCCTGGCCTTTGAGTTCGTGCGTTCTGCCAACGACCGCTGCTTCAGCAACTGCGGGATGCTCGACTAGCGCCGACTCGACCTCCATCGTGCCGATGCGATGCCCCGCGACGTTGAGCACATCGTCGACTCGGCCGAGGATCCAGAAATATCCCTCGCTGTCCCGCTTGGCGCCGTCGCCTGGGAAATACAGATCGGGACGACCCGGCCATTTCGAGAAGTAGGTCTGCACGTACCGATCGTGATCGCCCCAGATCGTGCGCAGCATCGATGGCCACGGCTTCGTGAGGGCGAGCAGTCCGCCGCCGACTTCGATGCGCTTTCCCGCCGAATCGAGCAGATCCGCGCTGTAACCAGGCAGTGCCTTCGTCGCGCTTCCTGGTTTTGTCTGTGTGATGCCGGGCAGCGGCGAGATCACGATTGCGCCGGTTTCCGTCTGCCACCAAGTGTCTACGATCGGACAGCGGTTGCCACCGATGTGCTCGCGATACCACATCCATGCTTCCGGATTGATCGGCTCTCCCACGGAGCCCAGCAGCCGGAGGCTCGAGAGGTCGTGCTTCGCTGGATACTCGTCGCCCCACTTCATGAACGCGCGGATCGCCGTCGGCGCGGTGTACAGGATCGTCACGCCGCGCCGCTCGCAGATGTCCCAGAAGCGATCCTTTTCCGGCCAGTCAGGTGCCCCTTCGTACATGACGCACGTCGCGCCGTTTGCGAGGGGGCCGTAAACCAGATAGGAGTGTCCGGTTACCCAGCCGATGTCGGCCGTGCACCAGAAGACGTCTTCTTCCTTGAGGTCGAAGACCATCTTGGTAGTTGTTGCAACACCGGCGAGATACCCTGCCGTAGTGTGCACGATGCCTTTCGGCTTGCCGGTGGTCCCCGAGGTGTAGAGGATGTACAGTACGTCCTCCGCATCCATCGGTTCCGGCTCGCAGGCGAGCGGCACGTCTTTCATCAGACGGTGCCACCAGTGGTCGCGACCCTCTCGCATTTCCGCGAACGCCTCGTCTCCCGCGCCACCAGGACGCCGCTGCACGACCACCACGTGCTCGATCGAAGGAGTCGACTCCAGTGCCTTGTCGGAATTGCGCTTCAAGGGAATGACGTTGCCACGTCGATAGCCCGCGTCCGCGGTGATAAGCACTCTTGCTTTTGCGTCATTGATCCGGTCGCTCAGTGATTCGGGCGAGAACCCGCCGAACACGACTGAATGGATCGCGCCGATGCGAGCGCATGCGAGCATTGAGATCGCCGCCTCGGGTATGAGTGGCAGGTATATCGCTACTCGATCACCTTTCCGAACTCCGAGCTTCTTGAGGACATTGGCGAACTTCGAGACCTCGCGGTAAAGATCCCAGTATGTAAGCGTCCGGGTGTCACCCGGCTCTCCCTCCCAGACGAGCGCCGCTTTGTTTCTGCGCGCTCCTCGAATGTGCCGGTCGATGCAGTTGGCGGCGATGTTCAGCTTTCCTCCCACAAACCACAGTGCGTGGGGGGGCTTCCAGTCGAGAACCTTGGTCCACGGCTTGATCCATTCAAGCTGTTTTGCCTGTTCGGCCCAGAACTTCTCGGGGTCGCGGGCCGCTTCTTCGAAGATATCGGCGGACGAAACGTTAGCTTGCCGCTTGAACTCGGGCGGCGGATCGAATTTCCGGTTTTCCGTCAGCAGAACGTCGATGTCAGTCATCGTAGCGGAGGCGGTGAGCACGTGGCAGAGCGAGTCGCAAGGATACTCCGTTTTGCGCCGTTCTCGCCAGAGTGGCAAGTTCTAGGCGAATGTCCTCTAAAATCTCCACCGGTGCACCGCCCATCGTCGAGGTCACCGATCTCACGCGCGATTTCGGTCCCAGACAAGCTGTCGCGGGCATCACGTTCTCGCTTGCCCCCGGTGACTGCCTGGCGGTCTTCGGCCCTAACGGGGCGGGGAAGACGACGCTGCTTCGCGTGCTCGCCGGCTTGCTTAAACCCACGTCCGGCAGCGCGCGAATATCCGGTATTCCGCTTCCCGGCGGACCACTCGCTCGCTCGAGGGTGGGTCTCATCTCCCACCACACGATGCTTTACGAGTCGCTCTCGGCGCGCGAGAATGTTTCATTCACGGCAAGGTTGTACGGGATCCGCGATGCGAAGACGCGCGCGGAAGATTCGCTGCGGCGCATGTCGATGCTGGAAGGAGCTGATGCCTCGATCCGCTCTCTGAGCCGGGGCATGCAGCAGCGGGTATCGATCGCCCGGGCCATGGTGCATTCCCCCCAGCTCGTGCTGGCCGACGAGCCGTACAGCGGGCTCGACGAGAGCGGTGCGCGCGCTCTTACCGCCGTCCTCCAGGAGCTGCGCTCCGCCGGCACGGCGATCATCGTCGTGACGCACAATCTCGTCGAGGGACTTTCGCTCGCGACGCACGCAGCGGTCATGCAACGCGGCAAGTTCTTGCGATACGATGCCGCCGGCAGCATCGACACCAAGTCTTACGCATCCACTTATCGCGAGGCGTTGGCAGCTGGTGGCTGACATCCTCTTCGGAGCTTGGCTCATCGCCCGCAAGGATCTCGCGATCGAGTTCCGGACGCGTTCCGCGTTCCTCTCGGCGCTCGTGTTCGCGCTCCTCGGACTTGTGATTTTCTATTACGCGTGGGATCCAACGGCCGTCGCCGCCACCGATCTCGCTCCCGGCGTGCTGTGGGTCATCTTCACCTTTTCCGGCTTGCTGGGGCTGCATCGCTCCTTCGGCGTCGAAGCGGCGGATCACGCCATTGACGGGCTGCTCGCGTCGCCGGTGAGCAGGGAAGCGATCTTCCTCGGGAAAGCGATCGCCAATCTCATTTTCGTCGGTGCCGTGCAGGCGATCGCGATCCCCGCGCTGGCTCTCTTCTACAACGTCCCGCTTGGCGACGTGGCTGCTCCCCTGATCGCGATCGCCATCCTCGCCGCCATTGGCTTGGTTTCCGTAGGAACGTTGTTCAGCGCGATGGCCGTCAACACTCGGCTCGCGGAGCTGCTGTTGCCAATGTTGGCGCTTCCGTTTTTCGTGCCGATCGTGATCGCGGCGTCTCAGGCGACGTCGAAGCTGTTGAGCGGCCGTCCGGTGATCGAGGCGGCAGCATGGCTCAAGCTCCTGCTTGCCTTCGATATCGTGTTCGTGGTTGCGTGTACCCTCGCCTATCCCTTCACCGTCGAGGACTGAGCGGTGGCGTTCGTCCGGCAGGCACATTTCGCGGTTAAATTGGACTGGCCGGCGACACACGGTTTCCGGCCCATTCGTACGCAATTGCACCGCATACCCTCATGAAGATCTCCTTGCTTCCCACTGTCGCCGGCCTGGCGGTGGTTGGGACTGTCATACGCGCCGCCTTCTTCACGCCTCTGGAAGCGAAACAGGGAGCCGCACAAAAGATTTTCTACATTCACGTTCCCGCCGCGTGGGTGGCGTTCCTCGCATTCGGACTCGTCGCGATCGCGAGCGGAGTCTTTCTGTGGCTTCGTGATCCCCGGCTCGACCGCTTTGCCGAGAGCTCGGCGGAAGTAGGTGTGGTCTTCACGACCGTTGTACTTATCACGGGTCCCATGTGGGCCAAGCCGATCTGGGGAACGTACTGGGCGTGGTGGGATGTGCGCCTCGTGTCCACACTCTTCCTGTGGTTCATCTACGTCTCGTACATCGTCCTGCGCGGCGCCATCGACTCACCCGAGATGCGCGCGCGCTACTCGGCCGTGTTGGGCATTCTTGGCGCGCTCCTCATCCCGTTCATTCATCTGAGCGTTTATCTCTTCGCGACCATGCATCCAATGCCGATCGTTGGGAAGCCAAGCGCGCCGTCGCTTCCGAACGAGATGCTGCTAACGCTCTTTCTCTCACTGATCTCGTTTACGCTGCTCTACTTCTCATTCGTCCGATCGCGGTATCACTACGCGGTTGAGCGCGACACCGTTATGGACGCCGCGAAGCAGTATGCCTGAGACATCCTCGTACTATCATCTCGCCTACACCGTTGCGCTCGGCATCTATGCCGCGTACGCGATCAGCCTCTACGTTCGGCGCAAGCGGCTGAGGGCCAGATAATGACGGTGAATCTGTCGGCAATTCCGGCGGGAATCTCGGATCCGATCAACGCCCGCATCCTGGCGGTCTCCGAGGATCGGATCTCCGGATTCGTCAACGAGCCGTTCGCCGAGATCGCTTTCTCGGCGGAGCTCACGGAAGACGTGGTGATCGAGCGTTTGCGCGCGATGCTGTCGGCGGGCGTCATCCGCCGGATCAGGCAGACATTGATGGCAACAAATCTTGCGCCCGGCGCGTTGGTGGCATGGCGCGTACCCGCTGAGAAGCTCGACGCTGCCTTCAGCTACATGGCGAACGACGATCCGTTCTCGGGTCACGTGGTGATCCGCTCGACGGACGCGGAAACGACGGGCTCGGTTTACAGATTGTGGACGACGCTCAAGGTGCCGCAGGGATTCTCTATCACCCGACACTGCGATTTTCTGGCAGCCGAGGTCGGCGCCGAGTCGTACCGGATCATGCCGGCAAAGCGGCTATTCACGCTCGGCGTCGGCCACGTGCGGCGGCGCGGAATGGAGCCGGGCTCGCGCAGTGAAGAGCCGGGACGCGTGCTCAACACCAACATCGTCGAGTTGTCTCCGCTCGACTGGCGTGTGCTGACGGCGCTCAAGCGCGAGTTTACCCGCGATGAGATCAGGCCCAATCCGTGGACCGGTCGTGCCGAAGAAGCTGGACTCCCACTCGAGGAATTCATCCGCATCGCCCGCTCGCTGAGCGCGCGTGAAGTGATCGGACGGTTTTCAACGTTTCTGGAGCACGTCAAGCCGTCCGCGACGGGCGAGCGCGTGACGAGATACAACGCGCTCTTTCACTGGCGCGTTCCCGCAGGACGCGAGATCGAAGCAGGACGGGAAGTGGGCCGGCACCACATCCTCACGCACGCATACTGGCGCGAGGGCGGGCCGGAGTTCGGCAACGTTAACATCATGGGCGTCGCGCACGGTACGGACAAAGATCTCGTGCTTGCGCACAAGTCGGCGATCGATAAGCATCTCGAGGAGTCAGGGATTCCGGTTCTATACACGAACGTCTTCTGGGGCGGCCGCAGCGAGATAAAGCCATCCGAGATCTCGCCGGTTGAATACGCCAGGTGGGCTGAGACAGTGGGGCTCGCACCGGAGGAACCGAAGCTGCGGTCCGGGATTCGCGCAGTTTCGACCGATACGACGGAAGGACCGCGTCTTGAGTGAAGGAAAGGTTTTTCTGGTAGGCGCTGGTCCCGGTGATCCCGGTCTCATCACGGTAAGAGGGAAGCAGCTCATCGACTCGGCCGACGCAGTCGTCTACGACGCGCTCGCTAATACGGCGCTTCTTCCTCCCGGAGCACGAGAGACGGGCCTACCCGAGCTGTTCTACGTCGGGAAACGCGGTGGAGCGAAAGAATCGGTGAGCCAGAGCGAGATCAACGCGCTTCTCATCAAGCTCGCTCGCGAAGGCAAGCGCGTCGTTCGTCTCAAGGGCGGGGATCCGTTTGTGTTCGGTCGCGGCAGCGAAGAAGCGCAGGAATTGAACGACGCTTCAGTCGCGTTCGAAGTCGTCGCGGGGGTCACCGCCGGCATCGCCGCCCCGGCGTACGCTGGGATTCCGGTTACGCATCGAGGCATTGCGACCTCGGTGACATTTGTGACCGGCCACGAAGATCCTGCCAAGTCGGGCACGCAGACGAACTGGGCCGCCCTCGCCAAATCGGGCGGCACTATCGTCCTGTACATGGGCGTGAAGACTCTCCGTAACATCGCCGACGCGCTCATCGAGGGCGGGATGCCGGGTCAAACACCGGCGGCGGCAATCCAGTGGGGAACGCTTCCCAAGCAGCGAACCGTGGTGGCGACGCTGGACACCCTCGCGTCGAAAGCCGAAGAGCAGAATCTGACCGCGCCGGTTATCACCGTGATCGGCTGGTCCGTGGTTCTTCGCGACGAGCTGAACTGGTTCGAGCAACGACCGCTCTTTGGAAAGCGAATCGTCGTTACGCGCGCGACGCAGCAGGCGCCGCTCCTCAGTGAGAAGCTGCGCGACCTCGGCGCCGACGTCATCGAGATGCCCGCGACACAGATCGCGCGTCTCGACCTCTCGCTACTCCGTTCGGCTGTCGCCTCTATCGCCAACTATGACTGGCTGATTTTTACCAGCCAGAATGCCGTCGCGATTTTCTGGGAGCAGTTTCTGGGTGCGGGCCGCGATGCGCGCGCGCTCGCGGGAATGAAAATCGCCGCGGTTGGGCCCACTACCGCCGGAGCACTTCTAGAGCACGGGATCACTGTCGATCTGATTCCAAAGCGCTTCGTCGCCGAGGGTTTGCTGGATTTGATGGGTGAGCGGAACGACATCGCCGGGGCGAGCGTGCTTTACGTGACGGCCGAAGGGGCACGCGATGTACTACCGGATGGATTGAAGACGATGGGGGCGAAAGTGACCGTTATCGAAGCTTACCGATCGATCCCTGATGGGCAGGGCGCAAGACGACTTTCACGCGCGATCGAGGCGGGAAAAGTGGATCTCGTCACATTCACATCGGCGTCGGCCGTAAAAGCGTATGTCGATGCAGTCGGCGACGAGCTCGCGCTCCGCGTTCCGGCTGCCTCTATTGGCCCGCAGACATCCGAGGCATTGCGGGAGGCTGGCATCGAGCTTAAACACGAAGCGGAAGAGTCGACAATCGAGGGCCTCGTCGCAGCGGTAGTTCGTGGCGCCTAAATCGAAGCGGGACCCGGAAGTCATCCGCATCGGAACACGCGCTTCCGAGCTTGCTCTTCGGCAGGCGCGCCTCGTGGAAGCCGCACTTCTCGCTCGTGGAATCAGATCCGAGCTCGTCACGTTCAAGACAACCGGTGACAAGAACCTGAACCAGCCGTTGACGGAGATCGGCGGCAAGGGCTTGTTCACTCGCGAGCTGGAGGTCGCTCTGTCGAAGAAAAAGATCGACTGCGCGGTTCATTCGCTGAAGGATTTGCCGACTGAATCTCCCGACGGTCTCGAGATAGCCGCTCGTCTCGAGCGTGAGGATCCGCGCGATGTGTTGGTGGTGAATCGCCTCACAGGCGCGGAGAATCTCGAAGATCTGCCCGCGGGGTCGAGAGTCGGTACATCAAGTCTGCGCCGC
>JANMWS010000041.1:0-17927 GCA_031394125.1 Gemmatimonadales bacterium | reverse complement strand
CCGGAACCGGGCTTGAGCGAGCCGAGCTTCCAACCCGCGACTCCGACTGCGGAAGCCCCCGACAATACAGCTTTGACGTCGGCTGGCGCGCAGATGACCACCATTCCTACACCCATGTTGAACGTTCGATACATCTCAGCGGGTTCGACCGACCCCGCTTCCTGCAGTACCCGAAAAACATCCGGTACTTTCCAGCTGGACGTTTCAATTACGGCGTCCAAACTCTTTGGCAGCACGCGATCCAGGTTCTCCGGCAATCCTCCACCCGTTATGTGCGCCATCGCGTGAATGCGATCGAGCACCGGTTGGAGCGCCGGCAAGTAAGACCGATGTTCAGCGAGAAGAACGTCTGCGACCGCCCCGCCACCACCAGGAAACGCGTCTCCAGGCCCGAGCTCCAGTCGATCCTTGACGATCTTCCGCGCTAGTGAGTATCCGTTCGTATGCAGTCCCGAGCTTGGAAGACCTACCAGGACATCGTCGGGCCGCACGCGGTGCGGCCCAAGAATGCGGTTTTCCTCTACATATCCGACGATGAAGCCCGCCAAATCGTAATCCGGGGGCACGTACAAGCCGGGCATTTCAGCAGTTTCCCCCCCTATTAGCGCACAACCGTTCTCACGGCAGCCCGTGGCGACGCCCGCTACGACAGCCTCGACCATGGCTGGATCGAGTTTGCCAAACGCGACGTAATCGAGGAAGAACAGCGGGAGCGCGCCCTGAACCAGAATGTCGTTGACGCAATGGTTGACGAGATCGCGCCCGATGGTGTCGTGGCGGTTTGCCTCGATTGCAACTTTGATCTTCGTTCCGACGCCGTCAGCGCTGGAGACCAGAATCGGTTTCTCGAGGCCCGAGGGAAGCTTGAACATCCCGCCGAAGCCACCGAACCCACCGAGAACGCCGGACGTGAAGGTGGATTCGACCAGCTTCTTTATCCGATTCTTCGCCGCGTTCGAGGCGTCGAGATCCACGCCTGCGCTTCCGTAGCGAAGCGCATCATCGCTCACGCCGGAATCTCCTCCTCGAACGCCACCAGGCGGCGCATGTCCTTCATGCGCTGATCGATTTCGGCGCGACTAACCGTCATCAGGCGCTCGATCGAGAATTTTTCCACCGCGAACGACCCCATCACAGATCCGTAAATCACCGCGCGGCGCATGCTCGCGTCGCTCAGGTCTCCAGTCGCGGCAAGATACCCGATAAACCCGCCAGCGAACGCATCGCCCGCCCCGGTTGGATCGAATACGCTCTCCAGCGGGAACGCGGGAGCAAAGAAGATCGATTTCTCGGTGAACATGAACGCGCCGTGCTCGCCCTTCTTGATGATGACGTGTCGCGGGCCGCGGGCCATGATCCACTGCGCCGCCTGGACCAGATTGGCCTTTTCGGTGAGCTGGCGCGCTTCGGAGTCGTTTAGCGTGACCAGGTCAACGTGTTCCAGGAGCGCGAGAACGTCGGCGCGACGACTCTGAATCCAGAAATTCATCGTGTCGCAGGCAACCAGTTTGGGCTTGTCAACCTGTTGCAGAACGTCGAGCTGGAGACGTGGATCAATGTTCGCCAGAAAGAGATACGGCGACGAGCGAAGCCTTTCCGGAATCTTCGGGCTGAAGTGCGAGAACACTCCCAGATGCGTTTCGAGCGTCTCCGCAGAATTCAGGTCGTGGCGGTAGCGCCCACGCCAGCGAAAGGAAGTGCCCTCGGCGCGCTCCAGACCGCTGAAGTCGACCCCGCGCTTCTTCAGGGGATCAAGCTTCGCTACCGGATAGTCCGATCCGATCACTCCGACCACGCTCACCTTGGTGAGATGGCTCGCCGATGCGGAGAAGAAAATCGCGGATCCGCCGAGGACATCGTCGGCTTTCCCGAAAGGTGTCTCCACTGAGTCGAGCGCGACAGAGCCCACAACCAATACCGACATTCTGGCCTATTTCGTTGGAGTAGTGATCAGCCGGCTAATCCTAACCGCGCTGGTGTGAGAGGCAACTACATCCTCTCCGGCGAAGTGATTCCGAGAATGCGCATACCGTTCCGCAGCACGATCTGCGCTCCGCGAGCGAGAGCCAGTCGCGCCCGGGTGATGTCTTCCGGCTGCTCGAGGACGTGATGCTTGTGGTACCACAAGTGAGCTACCCGTGCGGTCTCGAGCAGGTATGTCGCGATTCGGTGCGGCTCGAGCGTCTCCGCTGCCGATTCGACGAGCGCGGGAAAGTCGAGCAGGGCTTTGATCAGCTCCTGCTCCTCCGGCTCCGTGAGCACTTGCAACGGCGCGCCCTCGGCCGTTACCGACGCCGGATCGATCTCTCCCACCCGAAAGATCCCGCACATTCGCGCGTGCGCCATCTGGATGTAGTAAACGGGATTCTCTTCCGACTGCGACGCGGCCAGATCGACATTGAAGATGAGCTGAGAGTCGCTCTTCCGCATCAGAAAGAAATATCGCACTGCATCACGCCCGACTTCAGTGACCAGTTCGCGGACGGTGACGTAGCTACCCGCCCGCTTCGAGATTTTCACCTCTTCGCCGTGCTTCATGACGGTGACCATCTGGTGCAGGACGTACGCGGGATAGTCAGCGGGCATTCCCATGTCCAGCGCTTGCAGACCGGCGCGAACCCGAGTGACGGTGCTATGATGGTCGGCGCCCTGCACATCAATCGCGCGGCGAAATCCACGGTTCCATTTGGTCACGTGGTACGCGACGTCTGGCAGGAAGTAGGTGTAGGTGCCGTCGCTCTTTCGCATCACGCGATCCTTGTCGTCGCCGAAATCGGTGGTACGGAGCCAAAGCGCGCCCTCGTGCTCGTAAGTCTTTCCCGATGCGATCAACAACCGCACGGTATCATCGACCATGCCGTCGGTGTAAAGCGACGACTCCAGGAAATACTTGTCGAACTTGACGCCGAACGCCTGGAGATCGAGATCCTGCTCCTTGCGCAGGTCCCGCACGGCATACTCCCGGACGGACATTCCCTCGTTGTTGGCTTTGTAGCGTTCCGCGATCTCCCGGATGTACTCTCCGTGGTATCCGCCTTCGGGGATCTGCGACGACTTCCCTTCCAGCTCGCTTAGTCGCGCTGCGACGCTTGCCGCGAGGTTGTCGATCTGTGCGCCGGCATCGTTGTAATAGAACTCCCGCGTCACCTTCCAGCCGGTCGTTTCCAGAAGCGTTGAGATCGCGTCGCCGAGCGCGGCCTGCCGACCGTGGCCGACGTGGAGTGGTCCGGTGGGATTCGCCGAAACGAATTCGACATTGACCACTTTGCCACCACCGGCAATGCTTTGGCCGTAGCGTTCGTCGGCGGAGATGATCTCTCCCAATCCCGAGGCGATGCGGCCGGCGTCGAGCCAAAAGTTCATAAACCCAGGCCCGGCAATCTCGATCCTCGATACTCCGGCACGCTCGAGATCGATCGAGACGCGCAGCTTATCGGCGATGTCACGAGGCTTTGACCTGAGCGGCTTCGCAAGCACCATCGCGAGATTCGTCGCCCAATCACCGTGCGACGTCTCCCGTGGGCGTTCCAGCAGCGGACTCACATCCTCGGGCGCACCAAGACTACGCGCCGCGCGTATGAGCTCGGCGCGAATCTGTTCTGCGGCCGTCATTCGCTGCCTTTCGCTCGGTTGGACGCCGGCTTCGCGGCCGACTTGGAGGATGGAGCCGGCTTTGCTTCGGTGGCGGGCTTCGATTCCACACTCGGCTTGCTTTCAGCTTTTCCGCCCGAATCGGTCTTGGTTCCTGAATCCGAGCCTGACGCGGCAGCCGCGCTTTCACCTGCTGTAACCGGAGGCGTCTGCGATTTCTTGCCGTCCTTCCCGTAGTCGGTGATGTAGAATCCCGATCCCTTGAATACGAGTCCGCCACCCGCCGACAGCTGGCGCTCGGCGATGCTGCCACAAACCGGGCACGCGACTTCAGCAGGCGTGGAACCGATCGAGCGGTAGAACTTTTCGAAATCGTGGCCCTTTGGGCAACGAAACTCGTATGTGGGCATTGTGGGTCTGGGGAGAGAACTGCGGCGACAATCGAAAGTTAGTCCGCTTCCGAGAGTCGCTCAAGCGGAGCGACGTTACATCGACGGCCGGAAATACCCCCAATTCTCGGCGAGCGCGCCGGAAATCTCCCCGACTGTGGCACGGGCTCGAACCGCGTCGATGATGAGCGGCATCAGGTGCTTGTCGGAAGAAGACCCGTCCGACGCTTTCTGCAGGGCTTCCAATGCGCGCTTCACTTTGCCCGCGTCCCGCTTTTTCCTCACCGCTTTCACGCTTTTCACCTGCGCTTTTTCCAGCGCAGAATAGTCGGGCGCGGGTATCGAGGGCGGTCCTTTCTGATCGGCGAAGCGATTCACCCCTACGATGACAGTCTCTCCGGCCTCGACGCGCAGCTGATGCTCGTAGGCGCTGCGAGCGATCTCCTCCTGAAAGAAGCCAGCCGCAATTGCCTGTTCAGAGCCGCCGAGCTCATCGACTTTTTTGATGAGCTCCAAGGCGCGATTCTCGAGCTCGGTGGTGAGATTCTCGACGTAATAGCTGCCGGCAAGTGGATCCGCGGTGTTGGTGACTCCTGATTCAAACGCCACGATCTGCTGCGTGCGCAGTGCCAGCGTGGCGGCCTCGGCCGTCGGAAGAGCCAAAGCTTCGTCGTAGCCGTTGGTGTGGAGCGACTGAGTTCCGCCGAGTGCGGCGGCAAGACTCTGAACTGTGACACGGACGACGTTATTGAGCGGTTGTTGTGCGGTGAGTGTTACGCCGCCAGTCTGGGTGTGAAACCGAAGACGCGCGCTGGACTCCGACGCGTGAAACCGGTCGCGCATGATTCGCGAGTAGATGCGTCGCGCTGCGCGGAACTTGGCGACTTCCTCGAACAAGTCGCTGTGCGCGGCGAAAAAGAACGAGAGGCGCGGCGCAAAAGTATCGACCGGAAGTCCCGCCGCGACAGCGCGCTTGACGTATTCGATCGTGTTTGCGAGGGTGAACGCGAGCTCCTGCACCGCAGTAGCGCCCGCTTCCCGAATGTGATATCCGGAGATGGATATCGGATTCCAGTTCGGCACCTGATCGGCGCAGAACCGGAACACTTCCGCGATAAGCGCCATGCTCGGTCCCGGCGGATAGATGTAAGTGCCGCGGGCAATGTATTCCTTGAGAATGTCGTTCTGAATGGTGCCGCTCAGCTTGTCGCGAGCGATTCCCCGTTCCTCCGCCACAACGATGTACATCGCAAGCAGAGTGGAGGCCGTCGCGTTGATGGTCATCGACGTCGAGACCTGATCGAGGGGAATGCCCTCGAGAAGAGCGTGCATGTCTTCGACACTGTCTATCGCGACACCCGCTCTTCCAACTTCACCGAGCGCGCGCGGCGAATCCGAGTCGAGGCCCATTTGCGTCGGAAGGTCGAATGCGACGGAGAGCCCTGTCTGACCGGCATCGAGCAGCAGCTTGAAGCGCTCGTTCGTGCTCTTTGCACTTCCGAATCCCGCGTACTGCCTCATCGTCCAGAGACGGCCGCGATACATCGTCGGCTGGACCCCGCGCGTGTAGGGCCATTGGCCGGGATCGCCGAGCTGCGAGGTGTAGTCGAGCTTGGCGTCGTCCGGGCGGTATACGGTCTTGATGGGGATTCCCGAGGGCGAAATCCTTTCGCTCGACTCGTGTTTTTTCATGGGCACCGGCCTGCGCGCCGGCGTTGTGTCACGCGCCTACCGATCCGACTGGGGAAAGGGAGCTGCCAGACCGATGTTCAGGGCCGAGCATAGCGCGAGCCGCGTCCACGTCGTTCTTGCTTCCGATGAATAGCGGCGTGCGTTGATGGAGCTCGGTGGGCTGCACATCGAGAATTCGCTGGGTTCCATCGGTGGCGGCACCGCCCGCCTGCTCCACGATGAATGCGAGAGGACTCGCCTCGTACAACAGACGTAGCTTTCCGCGCTTGTTTTTCCGGTTGGCGGGGTAGGCGAAGAGACCGCCGCCCAGCAGATTCCGATGGAAGTCGGCGACCAGTGACCCGACGTAGCGGGTATTCATCGGCTGGCGGTTCCCGTCCTGCCCACGGTAGTAATTCATGAGATTTTGCACGGGCGGCTCCCACTGGCTGTGGTAGGAATCGTTCACCGACAGGTACCGCCCGACATCGGGTGTGCGAATGTTCGGATGGGAGAGCAGGAACTCGCCGAGCGATGGGTCGAGGGTAAATCCATGCGCGCCCTGACCGGTGGTGTAGACGAGCATTGTGCTCGATCCATAGATCACGTACCCCGCCGCCACCTGCCGACGCCCCGGCTGCAGCATGTCTTCCATTTCGCCGCGACTGCCGCGCGTAATCTTCCGCACGACGGAGAAGATCGTTCCAACGGGCACGTTGACGTCGATGTTCGACGAGCCGTCCAGTGGATCAAAGAGCAGGCAGTACTTGCCGCAGCGGAAGTTCTCCGGGATGTCGATGATGCCCGGCTCCTCCTCGGATGCCATCGCGCACAGCCTGCCGCCGTGATCGACCGCCTTGACGATGATCTCGTTCGCCAGCACATCCAGCTTCTGCTGGGTCTCGCCCTGAACGTTCTCGAGGTCGGTTGCGCCGAGGATGTCCGCCAGGCCGGCGCTGCGGACTTTGTTGGCGATCATTTTCGCGGCCAGCGCAAGATCGTAGAGCAGGCCGGACAGCTCACCCGTGGCTTCAGGATGCAGCTTCTCCTGCTCGATGATGAACCGGTCGATGGTTACGACGGATGTCGCGGTGTGCTTGACCACTTCAGAGATCCTTGTCGATGGCGTTCTGCGCGAGTCGCAGCGCTGAATACCGGCGAGCATCGATTTCGTAGGCGTTACGAGAGTAACCGTAACGGAGTGACTGCCAAAGATAGCTAAGCGGAAATGTTTTCCGCTCCAAAAATTGGTGGACGTGACGAAGCTCGTGCAAGAGTAGCTCAGCGCTGAGCGGCGTCGCGGTCGCTATGAAAACCGTGTTCCATAACGTGATCGCAGCCGCGCTGCTCGTCCCGAGCGCCCACCCGGCAATTTTCGCCGGCAATCCTCCCCTGCGATACTTCGCATCGGCGAGCTCGGGATAGATATCAGTGTACGCAGGCGGCAGATCGATTTGCCGTCCCGCTATCGCTGTAACGAGTCGCGCGCCAATTCCCATTTCTCTCCTTTTGCTTCGACCTCGATTCGAACTCCGTCGCTACGCACGACAACGGTACCAGCTTCATCCGTGCGCAGAACCTCCGCACCAACCAGCGCGAGCGCATGGATGACGTCACTGCTCGGATGTCCGTACTTGTTGCCGGCTCCAACCGATATGAGGGCGAGCGCCGGGTGGACCGCCGCGAGAAACTCGTCGCTGCTGCTCGTCGAGCTTCCGTGATGACCGACTTTCAAAACATCCGCGCGAAGCCGCGCGTGATGGGCGAGCAGCCAATCCTCTTCGGCGCGCTCCGCATCACCAACAAGCAGAAACCGCACCATTCCGTATCGCACCAGCGCGATCGTGCTGGCGAGGTTGGGATCCTTCAGGCCGACGGTCCAAACCGAGTCGGGCGCGAGGAAAGAAACCGTTACGCCGTCGATCTGGATGGAATCGCCTGGATGGACGCGGTGCCAGTCGATCCCCGTTTCTCGTGCGACGGCGAGAGACCCGATGTAAGCCTCGGCTCCGCCGGCGAAGGCGGCGTCCCAGTAGCTACGAGGGTGCATCGCGGCGAGAACAGTGGCGGCGCCGCCCACATGATCGTTGTGCGGGTGCGAAAGCACGAACGAGTCAAGCGAACCACCACGACGAAGAATGTAGGGGATAATGACCCTGCGCCCGGCGTCACTTCCGTTCCAGGCGGGTCCCGCGTCGAATAAAACCCATCTTCCGGCGTCAGTCCTGAGAAGGATCGCGTCGCCCTGTCCGACGTCCAGCACATGCAGCTCCACGCCAGAGGTCGATCCAATTGGAATTGCCGGAACGAAGACCATAAGAGCGAGCGATCCGACCGCTGCAATCGCTGGGCGAGACGGATGGCGGCTGACGCAGGCGATCACCAGCGAGAGCGCCGCGCAGGCGCCGAGCACAGCGGTCACGGCGGTTGTCGTAACGGTGATCGCTGCGCCCGGTACGGAGGCGGCAGACCACGCAATCCAATCGAACGCAAAAAGGAGAGGATGGACCGCCTGGGCGACGAATCGCGCAGCCCATCCGAATGGGGCGAGGAGAAGAGCAAGGAACAGGACCGGCTGCGCCAAGGTGACCACTGGCGTGGCGAAGAGATTCGAAACGGGCGCGATGAGACTGACCCGGCCGAACACCCAGGCGACGACGGGTGCAGTCACAGCGCATGCGACCAACGACGTTACCAGCTCTCTGCCAATTCGAGCCTTCCAACCCGTGAGGTGCGTGGCGAGGTGCCTTCGCCACAGCGATCCAGCGGCAACGAGCGCACACATTCCAAGCACGCTCAGCTGATATCCGACATCCACAACAGTTCGAGGCGCGAAAAGCGGAATGAAGGCGCCTATTGCCCATGCTGCCCATGGCGACGTCGGCCGCTGCGCCAGGCGGGAGATCATTGCTACGCCGAGCATCGCCGCGGATCGAAGAGCGGGTGGTGGCGCACCAATCATCGCGACATACAGGCCGGTAGCGAGGAATGCGCCCAGCAACGCAACACGCCGCGGCAGGCGAGCTACCTGGAACAGGAGCTCCATTGCCGCAGCAATGACCGCCACATGAAGTCCCGAGATGGACAGCATGTGAACGAGACCAGCAGAGGCGTACCGATCGCGCATCTCGCTGGGGATCTGACGCTGGTCGGCAATGAGGAGCGCTCGGGCCAGCGGCGCATCCTCCCCGAAAGTCTTGTCTATCGAGCGTCCGGCGCGCGTCCTGATTCTTGTGAGCAAATCGGTGGGAGGCGCCGCGTTCGCCCGAGCGAGCGGACGCTCCGGCGGAGATGCCGTTGTTGCGATGATGGCCGCGCCGGCAAAAACGAGAACCAGACCAGCACGATCAAACCGTCTCCGTGCGACTGCCACAGCGCCGCCGGCGACGGCAGCGGCAACCGCAACCCAGGCGATGCCGCCGAACCCGACCAGAAGTCCGGCTGAATAAAAGAGGTATGTGGCGGTGATGAGGGGCAGTCGCGCTCCGCTCCGAGCTTCATCACCCTAAGATCTCACGTGCGCGTCCCCACAATCATTCAGCGCGTGACGGAATCGATCCGCGACGCAAATGCGCGCCGATGGCGGCTAGACAGCCATCGGGAGCGGTGCGCGCTGGCCCACTACCTGACCAATGAAAGTCGATCCGGTCGTTCCGGTCAGTTCGACGTTCAGGTAGCGCCCAATCAATGACGCATCGCCGGGAATCATCACAACCTTGAAGTCACGCGTTCGCGATTGGAGCAGTCCGCCGCGCCGCGCGGCTTTCTCAACCAGCACTTCCCTACGCTCTCCGAGCAGCTTGATGTTCCGCTCGCGGGTTCCACCCCGGACGGTGGCGATCAGGCGAGCGAGTCTGTCGCTCGCGATCTCGTCTGGCACCGACTCGCTCACAGGAAAGCGTGTGGCTGGGGTACCGTCACGCGGCGAGAACTTGAATGTGTACGCGTCGTCAAATCCCACAGCTTCCACCGCCGACAGCGTCTCGGCGAAATCCTCTTCTGTTTCGCCGGGAAACCCGACAATGATGTCGGTCGTTAGAGAAAGATCGGGAATGGCAATCCGCAATTCCTCGACGCATTCCATGTATCCCTCGCGGGTGTATCTCCGCAGCATTCGCTTGAGCGTGCGACTCGACCCAGACTGCATCGGGAGGTGGACGTGCTCGCAAACACTTTCCGTCTCAGCCAGCGCGCGAACGACGCGCTCGCTGAAGTCGTTGGGATGCGGGCTCGTGAACCGGAGTCTCTTCACTCCGCGGACGTTGCCGACGGCTCTCACGAGGTCGGCAAAATCATGCTCGCCATCGAAGTACGAGTTCACCGTTTGTCCGAGCAGTACGATCTCCGATATTCCTGACGCGACCACCGCCCCGGTCTCACGCACAACTTCGACAAGACGGCGGCTGCGCTCTGGCCCGCGGGTCGTCGGTACGATGCAGTAGGTGCATCTGTAATCGCAGCCCCGCTGCACCGGTATCCACGCTTTGACTCCCTCGAAGCGGCGGGGCGTGAAGTCTTCGTAGTGCTCTTCGAGATCAAAATCGGTGGCGGTCGCTCGCACGCCGTTCCGCGCGCTCTCGATGAGAGAAGGAAGATCCCTGTAACCGTCTGGTCCTATGACCAGGCTCACGTGCTTCGCCCGGTCGAGTAGCTGGGCGCCGAGTCGTTGCGCCATGCAGCCCGTGACACCAACCACAGCCCCCTGTTTCATGCGGCTCTTCATCTCCCCAATGCGGCCGATCACGCGCTGCTCCGCGTGCTCGCGTATAGCGCACGTGTTGATGAGAATCACGTCAGCGCTATCCGGCTCCGCAACCGATTCGTATCCAGATTCGATCAGCTTCCCGAGCATGAGCTCAGTGTCGCTGACATTCATCTGACAGCCATAGGTTTCGATGTAGACTGTTGGGCGCGGAGGCTGGAGCATTGCTGGTGATTAGCCGGTGGGAGCGCTGAAAGATAGTACTGGCTTGGCGGTTTCCGGCGCCGTGGGATCCGACGGTAGCTCGATATAGAAAGAGCTGCCCCTGCCCTCCTCGCTCTTCACCCAGATGCGCCCTCCGTGGCGCTCAACCACGAGCTTGCAGAATGTCAGGCCGAGTCCGGAGCTCCTTGTTCGCGGCGACCGCGGCATCTCCACCTGCCCGAACTTTCTGAAGATCAGATCGTGATACTCGGGAGGAATTCCGGGACCGTTGTCGCTGACGGTGAACAGCACCCCGTTTCGAGCCCTGCGCGCGCTCAGCTCGAGATGCACCGGCTGAGACGAGTGGGTGACCGCGTTCTGAATGAGGTTCGAAAACACGCGCTTGATCAATCCCTTGTCGCCCGCGAATATCGGGGCGTCGTCGGCGACGGATACGGATGCGGTTGTCCGCTCCTGCTGGAACCGGTGCCCCCATTCGTGGACCAGCTCGGCCAGCAGCGCGCCCGGCGCCATCGGCGCCAGGGTAAGCGAGATGCGCGCCTCCTCTATTCGCGCGACTTCGAGGATGTCGTCGATCAGCGCTAGAAGGTCTTCCGATTTTGTCTCCGCATCTCCAATCGCGGCTTTCTGCGGCATTGTCACCAAACCGAAGTCACCGTCGGCGAGCATCTCCAGCGTCGCAAGCACGGATGTGAGCGGAGTCTTGAGATCGTGCACGATCATCTTCATCAGGTCGTCGCGCACTTTCTCCAGCTCGCGTAGCTTGCGCAGGCTGTCCTCCAGCGCGTCAGTCGCTGCCTTGAGCTTGAGCAGGCTGCGAACGCGGGCACCGAGCACGAGTCGATTGTGCGGCTTGGTGAGAAAGTCGTCGCCACCGGCTTCGATCCCGCGCAGCCGGTCGCTCGTATCGTTGAGCGCAGTCACGAATATCACCGGAATTCGCGACGTGCGCGGATCGCGCTTGATACGGCGGCACACCTCGAACCCGGTGGACCGGTCGTCGACGCCGAGGTCGCCGGCCGGCATGGAGACGTCGAGAATACAAAGATCGGGAAGGTGCTCGAAGGCCGCCGCAACCGCAGACGGCCCATCGACGGCTGTTATCGTATCGTAACCGAGGCTCTCCAACTGGTCGAGCAGCAACTCGACGTTCGCGGGAATGTCGTCAGCAACGAGAATTATCTCGGGCTTCGCATTCGCGCCGTCAGCCATATCAGGGTGAGACTCTCAAGCCGAAACTGAGAATGAGACCCCTCTCCTTCACCCCGGTGGCGGATCGGCTTGCGTGTTCGACCGAGAAGTCGAAAGCAGCGCGATCGCGAGCAAGCGGCACTCCAAGCCCGCCCATGAGCGAGGTCTCGGAAACCTTCTGGCCATTGAACCCGAACGGAAGCGTACGGACTCTCGCACCCGCGCGCAGAACGATGATTCGCTGCACGACGCGCGGCCCCGATGCTTCTCCACCGACAGAGTAATCCCAGGAGTCGAAGCCCTGAACGTTGGTGCCGATCGAGCTGAGCGAGCTCCAGTTGTCGTGCGCCACGCGCGCCGAGATATTGGCGCCGGTAATTCCGTCGTAGCTCACCGAAGCCGAGTAATGATCCGGAAGCCGCCCGCGCCCGAGGGTCGTGTCGCCGGAGGAGGCTGTCAGGTCTCCGCCCTTTCTGCCGGCTATCGCAAAGCCGATCACCCGCGATGGATGGAACTCGATGCCGGCGGATGCGGCAAAGCCAGTGAAGCTGAGGGTCGCGCTTTGGGAAGTACTGATGTACTTGGCGCTGTCAGGAAAGAGCTGTGATAGCCTAACCCGATTGCTTCCGCTGAAAGCGTGAAGGCCGCCACCGATGCGCACTTTTGGAGTTCCGGCCCGCGCCAACGCGACTCGAACGTCGTTGATCGCCCCCAGCGTCTTGGTCAGCTCGGTCTCGTTGACGCTGTCCGCTCCAACGAGCTGCCTGCGGACGAGACTCGTTTCCGAGGAACGATCGAGAAAGGTCGACGAGCTGAGGCCGAGAGTCCAGGTCGGTCCCAAGGGAAGGATGCCCGCGACCAGAGGGAAGCGCGCCGTCGTGGTGTTGGCGGTACCCGATCCAGCCGTGACCCGCCTGAATTCCGGTGAATACTGGAAAAAGAGAGCGGACGACCCGACGCCCGCGATCGCAGCGGGGGACACGAGGCTCAACGCGTCGAAGTCCGCCAGGGCACCTCCGGTCGCCTCCGCCCTCGCGCTCATCTGTCCGGTTGGATAGCCAAGCCCCTGAGTGCTGATGTTACCCTGCGCATCCCCGCGGGACCCGATCAATACCAGCGCCAGCGCTGCGGCGATCAATGTGCGCATTACGGGATCCCCAGAGGAACACGAGAAGTGTAACTGATTCTCAGGCGCGGGCGCAGGGCGGCCAGCGCCTCCTCTCTCGAGGAGAATCGGATCTCGAGTGGAGAATTGCCTTCGTTGAGAATCTTGAGCACTATCGCGCGAGGAACCGTATCCGGTGACTGCGTGCGCCAGATCGGGAATGCCCGAGCCAGCTCGATTTCTTTCAGCCCCGATCCCCCCGGCGTTATCCTGAGCGTGTCGAGAGCAATATCGGCCACGATCTGGGCCGCTTTCGTCGGATCCGTTACGGCCTTCCCCGCGAGAACGAGCGACGGAAGAATCCGAACCGTGTCCGCCGGATCGAGCAAACCATTGGGAATCTGGTTCAGGAGCAGCGTCGCCCGGACCACGGTCGCGGAGTCGATGATGCTCAGCGGAATGGAGAACTGCACGTAAACACGGCGCGGTGGCAGTCCGCCGACGTCGAGGTTGGAAGGAGATCCCGGCGGCGGCCCCTTGGCTATCACCGTGTAATCGGAAAGGTGAAACGCGATGATCGCCTCTCCGGCCGGTGTGCTGGACAACGGAGACAGCGTCAGCGGAGAAGCCGTCGCGGTATCGGGGCTCGCGCGGAATGAGAGCCTAGGCGCCACTCCGCCTTCAGTCGAGGTGATGCGCATCTGCGACGAGACCGGTCCGGTAAGGCGCAGGCCAATGCGCAAATGCGCCTTGCTCTGAATCTTCGCAAGGAGCGCCGCGTTGGAGATGTAGTACCGGAGCGTGTCCTTGAGATCGGCGCGAATGAACGCCTGTGACGAGATGAATCGGTCGGGACGAAAGAGAGCCAGAACAGCGGCGGTCGACGTGTCGCTCGCGGTGGTGTCAACGTCGTATGCCTCGATCGTCACCGGACCATTCGCTTTGATCGAAAGCGTATCGATGTGGAGCAGAAGGTAAGCGCTGTCCACACTGGTTATCGGCCGCGCCGTATCGGTCTTCGGAGTAAATTTGATGGGCAAAGAGTCGTAGCGGATAATCACGCGCGTATCGAGCGTGTCACCTCGCGAAGCGAGGAACAGCCCGGACTCGGTTCCCAAGCCGGAGAGAGACTGCACCGTAGTATCGAACACCACCGCGTCGAGGGTGATGTTCTGGACATTGCCGCCCACAGGCGGACAGAGCACCGAGCACACACCGGAGCTATCGAGATTCTCCGAGCACGATGCGAAAGAAACGAACAAAACCGCGGTCGCGAGCGAGCGCAACAGCAATGACGAAGACTTCACTACATCCTTCCACGTGATTGGTTCAGCACGAAGGCGTGTGGAAGCAGCTCCTGGAGCGTCCACGAAGCTTCCTTTCCGTCGCGCGTGTAGCTGGAGATTCTGATATTCGGCGCAAACTCGTTCAACACCTGCCTGCACGCCCCGCATGGAGGAGTCGGCTCCCTATCGTCCGATGCGATTGCGATCTCGTCGAATTCAGTCAGTCCTTGTGAGACAGCAGAGGCCACCGCAAGGGTTTCCGCACAAATTGCCAACCCGTAGGCGGAATTCTCCACGTTGCAGCCCGTGATGAGCCGTCCATCCCTGGTGAGAAGCGCTGCTCCGACCTTGAAGTTCGAGTACGGAGCATGCGCGTTGTCCAGCGCGCGCATCGCTGCCTCCCTGAGGGAGGCCTTCGTTTCTGGCTTCGTCGCCATCAGACTATCAGCTCTGTCAGGAACGATTTGCCACGACCCCTGAACGAAAGCCCGAACCACTCTGCAACCGTCGCGCCGAGGTCGGAGAAGGTGTCACGCTCGCCGAGGTCGCGGGGCACGACACGCACGCCTCCGGCCAGAAGAGGGACGAATTCGCGAGCGTGGTCCGAAGATGGAGTGGTAGGATCGTTGCCGTGATCGGCCGTGATGAACAGCAGGTCTTCCTCTTTGAGCCGGGATGTGATGGAGGGCAGAGCTGCGTCGAACTCGCGCAGCGCACCATAGAACCCCGCAATGTCGTTGCGGTGCCCGAACAACTGGTCGAAATCTACTAGGTTGGCGAAGAGGAGCCCACTTTCGGCGGTTGAAAGCCAATTCTTGATGCCGCGAATGCCGGCGGCGTTGGACGCGGTGTGCGTCGCTGTGATGGAACGCCCCGCGAAAAGATCGTCGACCTTGCCGACTCCCGCGCGCGGGACTCCTGCCTTAGCCAGCGCATCGAGCAGGGTCTCGGACGGCGGCGCAACGGAATAATCGCGCCGGTTCGCTGTCCGGGTGGGTTCGCCGTTCTCGACGACGAATGGACGCGCTATAACTCGCGAGACGTCGTGAGGAGGCACGAGCATCGCGCGTGCCGTCTCGCACGCGCGATACAGGTCGCTGAGCGGAATCACGTCTTCGTCGGCGGCGATCTGGAAAACCGAGTCCGCGGACGTGTAGACGATCCAGCTTCCCGTCGCGCGCTGCTCTGCGGCGAAGCGATTCATCACATCGGTGCCGCTGCCAACCACATTTCCGATCACACCGCGGCCTGTCTCGCGCGCAAACCTCTCGATCACTTCGCTCGGAAATCCGCGAGGATAGGTCGGGAACGGACGCTCGAGATGCACCCCTGCGATCTCCCAATGCCCCGTCGTGCTGTCTTTGCCGGCCGACGCGGGTCGCATGCTCCCCCACGCACCTGCCGCGTCTCCGCGTGGAGCGATGCCTTCGATCCGTCGAATATTCCCCAGTCCGAACCGCTCGAGGCGCGGAAGCACCAGCCCCCCGCTCGTCCGAGCAACGTTCCCGAGCGTGTCGCTTCCGGCATCTCCATAATCAGCAGCATCGGGCGCTTCTCCGATGCCGACACCGTCGAGAATAATGATGACTGCGCGCTTCACGGCTACAGACCTGTGTAGGCTTTCTCGACGCGCGATCTCAGCCCGGTGAGCAGCTCGTACGGCGACATGCTCGCAGCGTCCGCAACGCGTTCCACGGTGAGAACGGCATTCCCCGACCGGCCGATAAGCGTCACGACGTCGCCGACTTCACACTTGACGGTCGTCACGTCGATCATCGTCATGTCCATCGTCACGGTACCGGCGATTGGCGCGAGGGTGCCGCCGACCAGTACTGAGCCAACCTGGCTGAGAGATCGCGGATAACCATCGGCATATCCGATCGCCAGGGTGGCAATGCGGGCGGCGCGCTCGACGCGCAGCGTCGCGTCGTAGCTAACGGTATCGCCCGCCTCGAGCTTTCGAATTTCCACGATTGGTGCGCGCAGGTGTACGACCGGCTCGGGCTGAATGGCCGCGGTGCTGCCGCTCCCGACACCATACAGAAAAATTCCCGGACGCACGAGGTCCCAGGCGCTCCGGCCTTTCCGCGCGATCGCCGCGCTGTTGTCTGCGTGCAACAATCGCGGGCGAGACGGCAGGCGCGATATGGCTTCGCGAAAGAGCCTCTCCTGCACTCCCATCGTTCCGTCATTGAGCTCGGCGGAATGAAAGTGGGTGAACGCGCCCTCTGGTGGCGCCAGCGCGGCAAGCTGAGCGACGTCGTTGATTTCGCGCCACGGGATTCCAGCTCGGCTCATCCCCGTGTCGATGGCGAGATGCCACGCTCCCCCTCCCGCCTTCAGCCACGCCTCGATTTCGCTGGGGAAGCCCAGGGTGGGCGTCAGTCGTGCGGCGCGCGCGCGCGCCAGCTCGTCGTTCAGAAGCGGCGTGAATACCACGACGGGGCGCGATACGCTGAGGCCGCGGAGCTCTTCTCCCTCGCTTACCGTCGCGACGCCATAACCCCATGGCTCGAGTACCTCGAGCGCGCGCAGCGCTCCCTTCGCGCCGAGGCCGTAGGCGTCCGCCTTGATCATTGGCAGGAGCGGCACTCCCGCGCGCCGCGCGACCGCGGCTCCATTACGCTGCAACGCGCCCAGATCGATCTCGACCAGGGCGCGAGCTAATGTCTGCTTCATTGACGCTTCATTTACGATTCGGGTAGTATACGCCGGACCACCCATCCCTTCAAGAAAACGGACTAGCCGCGCGTCATGACTCATGGATAAGACACATTCGCTCGAAGACACGCTCGCGCTCATGCGCGACCTGCGGAAACGGTGCGAGTGGGACGCCGCTCAGACGCACGAATCTCTTCGGCCGTACCTGATCGAGGAAGCGAACGAGCTCGACGACGCGATCAGGCTCGAAGACGACAAGCTGATGCGCGAAGAGTTGGGCGACGTGCTGCTTCAGGTGCTGTTTCACTCCGTGCTCGCTGAAGAGCGAGGCGCCTTCGATTTCGCGGCGGTAGCCGAGGGGCTGATCACCAAGATGAAGGGACGCCATCCGCACCTGTACGGCGACGCCGCAAGGGAGCCGTGGGAGCGAATGAAATCCAAAGCACGGAAGAGCATTGCCGATGGTCTTCCGGCGGCATTGCCGGCGCTTCATCGCGCGCACCGCCTCCAGGATCGGGCCGCTGGTGTGGGCTTCGACTGGCCGGATGTCGACGGCCCGGCGGAAAAGGTGGCGGAAGAGCTCGAGGAAGTACGGGCAGAGCTTCGCAAATCACCGCCTCCTAAGCCCGGCGCTCCACCGTCTTTCGACGAACGGCACTACGCGCTGGAGGAAGAGCTGGGCGATCTCCTGTTCGCGGTGGTCAACCTTTGTCGGAAGGCAGGCGTGCACGCATCAATCGCGCTGGACAAAGCGAACGCGAAGTTCGAGCGAAGGTTTCAGCAGATCGAGAGACTGGCGAAGGAGCGAGGGATCGACGTCGCGCACGCGGGTCTGGACAAGCTCGACGCACTATGGGACGAGGCGAAAGCTGCCGAAGGGCAGTGATCCCGGCGCGGGTGCTGCTAGCTAATCCAGGTGCCTAGTGCCACCGCCCATACGCTGTAGAGCAGGCCTGCTGCTGCGAGCACGCCGGCGGCTCCTAGAAGGAAGCAAAGAGCATCCAGCAATGCGCGCGAATGTCTATCCTCGCGCATCGTCGCGATCGAGCGAGCTCGGTCGGCAATTCCCCACCCCCCGTACGCCAAGAAAATCAGCGCCAGACTAG
>JANMWS010000015.1:0-5258 GCA_031394125.1 Gemmatimonadales bacterium | reverse complement strand
GCCCCGTGAAACGACAGGCCGCCCTGCCAGACGGCAAATACTTCGAGGGGATGCGCCGCGTATTCGCCGCGCCCATAAACGAGTACGTAGAATACTCTCGCGGCGAGCAGCATTCCGACCACCAGGTACCAGATCAGGTTGTCGAGGTCTGCGCGAGTGAGGGTACTGCGCCCGCTCTCGATACGCTTCAGCACCAGCCGATAACCCAGCACATATCCGACTACGTACATCAGGCTGTACCATCGGATCGCTAACGGACCAACAGACACGATCGTCGGCGGAATACGCGGGTACGGTATCACCATCTCGGATTATCGGAGCCGCGAGAAGAGACCTATGCCCGCCGCGTCGTCGCGAAAACTCCGACGATTGCCAACAGCAACCCGGACGCTACCACAATGGCGGCTCCGGTCGGTAAATCCATGCGATAGGAGGCCCACAATCCGATCAGGCTCGCGGCCGCCGCGATTCCCCATCCTATCGCCAGGCGCTTCATCCATTCCTGAGCCAGCATCGTCCCGCAGACCGCTGGGACGATCAGATACGCAAAGGTCAGCAGCACGCCGGCAAGCCGCACGAAGCTGACGACAACCAACGCGAACGCCGCGTAAAACAGGAAGTCCCAGAGGCGGACTGGTACTCCATCAGCGAAGGCCTTCTCCGGGTCGGACGAGATGAGGACGAAGCGCTGGTGGAATGCCGCATAAAAAGCTCCCAACGCCGCGAAGATCAGTACTCGTCGGCCAATTTCGCCTTTCGTCACATTGAGAATGTCGCCCGTCAACAGGTGCTCGAGCTCCTCCTTTCCGCCGGCCACGCGACTCAGCAGAAGAATCACTCCAGCCGCCGCCACGACGAACGTGATGCCGATGATCGCTTCCTGTGGAACCGGGCCCTTCCTGGTGCTCCGTGACCAGCTGAAGAACGCGGCTCCGACAAATGTCACCGCCAGTGAAATCCAGAACGTTATGGGGTCATCGAAATGATGGCCCATCAACAACGCCACGCAGGTGCCGAGAGTCGCGACCTGCGCGAGCGCGAGGTCCACGAAAATCACTTCGCGCTTCACAACGTGGAGGCCGAGGTACACCAGAAGTGGCGGAAAAAGCAGACAGGCGACGAGAGGCCATTTCATGACCTCCCAGGCAACCTGAAAGTCCGCGCTCATTTCTTTGCCCCGAGACCACCCGCGAGAGTGTGCACGAGATTGTCCATCATGTCGAAGTAGGTGGTCGTATTAGGAGCTGCTCCCGGCTGCTGCGGAACATCGAGAACCGTCGCGCCCGTCTGGCGAGCAACCGTCTCCGCCGTCTTGCGGTTCTGGAATGGCTGCACGAGGATGACCTTCGCATTCGTCGACTTCATCTTGCCGATCACCTGAGCCAAGTGGGCGGGTGAGGGCGCGATACCCGGTTTGGGCTCCAGTTCGTCGACGATCGTCAAGCCAAACCGGTCGCCCAGATACACGAAATCCTTGTGATACGTGACGATTCTCGCGCCGCGGTATGGAGCGAGCTCTTTCTGCCACGCGGCGTACTTTGCGTCGAGCCTGGTGTTGAACCTCGTCAGGTTGCCGTTGTAGGTCGCCGCATTCTTGGGATCGATCTGCGCGAAGTGACCGGCGATGTTGCGAGCGATGATCTTTACGGTCACCGGATCGATCATGAAGTGAGGATTACCCAGTGAGTGAACATCGCCCTTCGAGCGATCGAAGCTCGTGGGAATCTCGAGCATCTTGACGCCGTCCGAAGCCACGATGCGGCCCGGCGCGCCGGCGGAGATTTTTGAGTTGCGCGAGTTCTCCAGCAACGGCGGCAGCCATCCGAGCTCCAGCTCGGCGCCGCCCTCGATGAGCGCATCCGCACGATTGAGCGTAACGATATGGCTTGGCTTCGCATCGACGTAATGCGGATCTTCGGTCGGCTTGGCTAGCGCGACGACACTCACCTTGTCTCCACCAATCTCTTTCGCCACGGAAGCGAGATCGGGTGTCGTTGCCACTACACGGATCTGCGCGGACGCCGAAGCGCCGGGGGCGGCAATTGCTATCAGCGCCAGAGTTGCGGCGCTCAGAAGATTCATCGGTCTCATTGTCGTTTTTACCTTTTAAAATTTGTGTGCAGCGTGTGCGCCGAGCAGGAACTCGAACTGGAACCATAAAGAGTGATCGGTACCGATGCCCTTGCGGTCGTCGAAATTGTACTGCGCCCTGAACTTCGAGAACTCCGTCGGATACCACGTGAAATTCGGCGAAAGCCGAGTCCGATCCCGCCGCAGCTCCGATTGAAACGCCCCCGAATCGCCGCTTGCGAATTCACCCCGGAAGCCCGCCACAATGCGGGGCTTTATTCCCCACAACACCTGGGCGTATGCTCCGCGATCCTTCAGTATCTCGCTTGGCAAGGTGACCGCCGGGTTGGCCGCTGAGATGCGTTGCGCGGCATCATACCGTCTCCACATCGCCTCGCTCTGCACCGACAGGAACGGAAAACCCGCCTGAGCCGCGGCGGGCTTCCACTTCCAATACCCATCGACACCGTACACCTGAGTCCGTGCGGAGGGTCCGGAATTATTCGGGCCGAAAGCGGCTGACGCTCCGAGGACTACCGTTTGAGTCTCGGTCAGATCAAAAGACGTATTCAGGCGCGGCACGACAAGGAGATCGGAAGGGCGATCTACCAGCCGGTCGTTGATTACACCGCCGTGGATTTCCGGAGAATCGGGCGAGCGAAAGCTCGACGTCGTTCCGCCCGTAGCGTTGGCCACAGTGACGAGCGCTTCCGCGTAGAAGGACGTCGGGAGGAGCCACGACAGTCGCATGCCCTGACTGCGGAGGCCGTCCGGACCGAACATCCGATTCATGACCAGCGGCTGGTCGACGAACGACCACGCATGCGGGTGTTGGGGGTTCTGACGGCCGAACTCCGCGAAGAACTGTCCAACCTTGAGCTGAAGATTCGCGGGCAGCGAAGTAGTAAGCACGTACGCCTCTTCCAGCTCGACGCCAGTTTGACCGTCCTTGTCGAGCTTGTAGACGATGTTACTGAAGCCCTTGAAGTAGGGATCGACCGCTCCGTCGAGGGTGAGCTCCACGTTGGGAATGGAGAAGCCATTGACGTGAGGATCGTGGTCGCCAACCTGGATGGCGCCGACATCCGGCTCCGTTGACCACCCGGCGTCCGTCAGAGCGACGAACCCGATATTCATATAGCCGCCGGTTGCCCGCGGCCCCTGCGTGGCGCCCGCCGCAGCGGCGCTGGTGTCAGCGGACTGTGCACCAAGCTCTTTCTCCAGCTGCTGCACGAGTGCGATGGAATCGGCGCGCGCGATGCTGTCCGCCCGGGCGATTGAGTCCTGCTTTGATTTCGGTGGAGCAACCTGCGCGTGGAGCGCGCCGGCGAAAAACGTCAGCGCGATTGCAGATCGAGTGAAGTACATAAGCTCCTCAGAGAATGTTGACTAACGACTGAACGCGTGTTCAGAGTTCTCTGGGAGGAGCTCGGCAGGAGTTGGGGAGAAAGTGCGCGCCTGTTGCGCAATAATAAGAACGTGGAGCGAGGACCAGTTGGGAGATACCCTCGCTCGAAACCGCTGCGGCGACCGCGTTTACGTTTGCGTGAAACGAGAGAGCGGCGCAGGTGGCACAAGTCGCTTCGTTGTGCCCGTGATGGAGATCGATCCCGCTCCGCTCCGTGTGCGATATAGCGCTGGACTCTTCGCGTGCCAGCGCGAGGGAAGCGCCCGATATGCCCAGCTGCCCTGCAACGGCCAGGACCACCGCGAGCAATCGCAGGCGCCAAAGCCGGTAACGAGATAGAGCGCGGGCAGGTTTCATCTTCGATTAAGGTAGCATTGCGCGACAAAAAGGGTAGCACTCAGGTTGCGCTGGTGGCATTTTTCCATGTTCAATGAAGCGTGAAGATGCCCTCGACTACCACGCATCCGGACGCCCCGGAAAGATCGCGGTAGTACCGACAAAGCCCCTCAATAATCAGCGCGATCTCGCGCTCGCATACTCCCCTGGAGTCGCGGCTCCATGCCTCGAAATCGAGTCGAACCCTGACGATGCCTACAAGTACACGGCGAAGGGCAATCTCGTCGCCGTAGTGAGCAACGGCACCGCAGTTCTGGGGCTGGGCAATATCGGTGCGCTCGCGGCCAAGCCGGTGATGGAGGGGAAGGCAAATCTCTTCAAGCAGTTCGCTGATCTTGACGTGTTCGATCTGGAGGTTGGGTCGGAGAATCCGGACGACGTGATCAAGTTCTGCCAGCTCCTCGAGCCCACGGTCGGAGGAATCAACCTCGAAGACATCCGCGCTCCCGACTGTTTCTACATCGAGGAGACGCTGCGGAAGACGATGCGCATTCCCATCTTCCACGACGATCAGCACGGAACCGCGATCATCTCGGGCGCGGCCTTGCTCAATGCGCTCGAGATCGTCGGCAAGAAGATAGAGAAGATCCGTGTCGTGTTCTCCGGCGCCGGCGCCGCGGCGATCTCTACGGCGGAGCATTACGTGAGGCTCGGCGTTCCACGGGAAAACATTCTGCTCACCGACCGGCAGGGCGTCATCTACGAGGGACGTCCCGGAGAGCTCGATCCGTACAAAGCGAAATTCGCCAATAAGACGAAGGCACGCACGGTTGCCGATGCTCTCGTTGGAGCGGATGTATTCGTGGGCCTGTCTGTCGCAGGCGCCATCAGCGGCGAGATGGTCGCGAAGATGGCCAAGAAGCCGATCGTATTCGCGCTCGCCAATCCCGAGCCCGAGATCCTTCCAGATCAGATTCGGGCGGTGCGCTCCGATGCCATCATCGCGACGGGCCGCAGCGATTTCCCCAACCAGGTCAACAACGTCCTCGGCTTCCCATTCATCTTCCGCGGGGCGATGGACGCTCGCGCCACCACGGTGAATGAGGAGATGAAGATGGCGGCGACGCGTGCGCTCGCCGCACTGGCAAAAGAGGACGTTCCCGAGAGCGTTTCCCGCCTGTACGGACTTCGCTCGGTCAAGTTCGGTCCCGATTACCTGATTCCGTTCCCGTTCGATCCCCGGGTCCTGCTCTGGGTCGCACCGGCCGTTGCCTGGGCCGCGGTCGCGAGCGGCGTCGCCAAGCAGATGATCGACCTCGAGACCTATCGCGAGCAGCTCGAGGCACGACTCGGGAGAGCCCGCGGAATCATGCGCGGAATTATCAATCGCGCGGTGCGCGACCCGAAGCGCGTCGTATTCCCGGAAGGCGAGGAGCCGAAAATC
>JANMWS010000007.1:0-6144 GCA_031394125.1 Gemmatimonadales bacterium | reverse complement strand
TGGATGCGGAGTCTCGTTGACCGTCGGTGACCGGACCCTGCACCCCCAGCTCGATCAGCTGCGCATAGCCGCCGATCGCGTTGAGCGGTGTGCGCAGGTCATGACTCATCGCCGCCAGGAAATCACTCTTGGCCCGATTGGCCTCGTCCGCTTCGGCGCGCGCCTGCTCGACCTCGGCGCGCGCGGCGCGTAGCGAGATTTCGCTAACCGCCACGGCGGCGAGCTCTTTGAGAGCGGTGATCTCGACTTCGCTCCACGCCCGCGGAACGGTGTCGATCGCGCAGAATGCGCCGATGACCTGGCCGTTGACCACGATCGGAATACCGACGTAGGCAGCCACGGCGAGCGACTCCACGGTGGGAACCTCACGATAGACCGGATCTGCCCTCGTGTCGGGAATGACGAGCGGTTCGGCCGACTGAATGGCGAAGTGGCAGAAGGTCGGTCCCTCGATCTGCCGCGACGATGCCAATGCCTCGCCGAAGCCACACACCGACTTGTAGAAGTCGCGGTTCTCATCGACCAGGGAGACGAATGCGGCGGGAAGGTTGAGCAGACGGACAGCCAGGCGAGTCAGTCGATCGAACGCCTCTTCGACTTCGCTATCGAGGAGTCCGGTGGCTTTGACGGCCGCGAGCCGACGCTGGTCGCCCATTGCGCGCTGTGCCTGCTCGTACTCCTGGGGGAACGTCGTCCCCTCGCTGACAGAATTCAAATCAAGCGCATCCATATTGGATGCTAAACGACTTGCTCGGCCACTGGTAGTCTTCAGCGATCTACCATTGCCATTTGTTTTTCGTTGTAGCGCGGGCCGGAAATCTTTTCCGGCGAAAGCGTCGCATCGAGGGTCGACATCTCATTGGCGTTGAGTGACACGTCGGCCGCTCCGACGATGCAATGAAACTGACGAGCGGTCTGTGGAAGCTCGCTGCGCTCGCAGCTTATTGCGGGCGTTAGGCGTCCAAACGGAGGTATGAGATGACACGAGTTCGCGTTGCGAGCTTCACCATCTCGCTCGACGGATACGGAGCAGGCCCAAATCAAGACGTCAACAATCCGCTCGGCATTGGCGGGACGGATCTGCACCAGTGGCTCTTTCCAACACGCACGTTCCAGCGGGCCTTGTTCGGGAAGGACGGCGGCACGACCGGGGTTGACGATGACTTCGCCGCTCGTGGGTTTGAGAATATTGGGGCTTGGATCCTCGGAAGGAACATGTTCAGCCCCGTTCGTGGGCCCTGGTCGGACATGAACTGGAAAGGGTGGTGGGGAGACAATCCACCGTATCACGTTCCGGTCTTCATCCTGACGCACCATGCGCGTCCACCCATCGAGATGGAAGGCGACACGACGTTCCATTTCGTCACGGGCGGCATTCGCGACGCGCTTGAAAGGGCACGCGAGGCGACCGGCGGAATGGACGTGCGCGTCGGCGGTGCGCCGAACACCATCCACCAGTCTCTTCGCGAGAGCCTCATTGATGAACTGCACATTGCTATCGCACCCGTCCTGCTCGGCGGAGGGGAACGGCTGTTCGAAGGGGTTGACTTGCGGGCTCTGGGATACGAATGCGTCGAATTCGTAGCATCGAAGAAGGCCACGCACGTCGTTCTGCGGCACCAAGGGCGCGCGGAAGCCTAACAAACGTTGCAGCGGACGGCGCTTCGCGCCGTGATCCCGTGGGGCTACGTGCTGCGCAACTACGTGCGCGCGCGCAGCGCAGAAGCACGCTGGCTCGCCGCCTCCTCACACGCTATACTCGCTGGATGCGCCTGTCACTCCGCGCCCTCGTAGCACCGATCCTCGTCGTTCAGTCGTTTCACGTCCCGATCCCGGCGTCCGTCAAGCGGATCGCGATCAACGACAATCGATCTGCCGCGGGAGAGGTTCGCGGCGGCGTGCTCACGGTGAGACTGGAAGTCCGGCAAGGCGTGTGGCATCCGGATGGGGAATCCGATCCTGGGCTCACCGTGCGAGCGCTCGCGGAGGTGGGAAAGGAGCCTTCTGTGCCCGGGCCGCTGATTCGCGTCGTCGAAGGCACCGAGATTCACGCGTTCGTCGCTAACACCCTGTCGAGCGCCACACTCTACCTGCACGGGCTTTCACCGCGTGGCGCCACGGCGAGCTCCGATGTCGTTCGGATTGCCGCGGGCGCGACGCACGAGGTGCGCTTCCGCGCCGGGCCGCCAGGGACGTACTACTACTGGGCAACGACGGACTCGATCCAGGATATCGATCGCTCCGGAATCGACTCGCAGCTGAACGGCGCCTTCGTGATCGATCCGCGCGCGCAGATCCGCACACGCGATCGCGTATTCGTCATCTCACTCTGGCAGCACGCGCCGACGGCCGGCTTCATCCGGAGTAGCGATGTCGTGCGATTTACGATCAATGGCAAGTCGTGGCCGCGCACCGAGCGCCTCTCATACGCCGTCGGAGACACGGTTCGATTTCGACTCGTCAACGCCACGATCGCTCCGCACCCGATGCATCTGCACGGGTTCTATTACAACGTGGACAGTCGCGGCGATGGCTCGACCGACAGTGTCTACGACCGGCGCGGATCGTCCCGGCTGGTGGTGACGGAACGCATGGCGGCGGGGCGAACGTTTACGATGACATGGCTTCCCACTCGTCCCGGCAATTGGATGTTCCATTGCCACGACAACTTTCACGTCCTTCGCAACCGGCCGCTGGATGGTAGCGCACTTCCGCTAGACCAGATGGCCCACGTGATGAACCACGCGGCGGAGATGATGGGCGGCCTCGTCATGGGCATCGAGGTGCGCAGCCGTGACGGCTCGATTGCCGTCGCCAAAAACCCTTCGCCCCGACGGTTGCGGCTGGTCGCGCGCATCGATTCGGGCGGCACAGACGCCGAACCGGCATACGGCTACGCACTCGAGGATCCTGCTATCCCCTCAGCGGCCGAGCGCCCGCTTCGTCCGGGGCCAACGATCATTCTCAAACGAGGCGAGCCCGTCAGCATCACGGTCGTGAACGCGCTGCGCGAGGCGACCTCGGTTCACTGGCATGGCATCGAGCTCGAGAGCTACTACGATGGTGTGCCGGGTTTTGCGGGCAGCGGCACGCACATCGCGCCGGCGGTTGCGCCGGGTGATTCATTCGTCGCGCGGTTCACGCCGCCACGCTCGGGCACGTTCATGTATCATCCGCACGCCGACGAGGTCCGACAGCAGCAGGCCGGCATGTCCGGCGCACTGCTCGTGGTCGACGCGCCCGAGCGATTCAATCCGTCGAACGATATCGTGCTGCTCATCGCCACGCCGCGGCGCGCCGATGATGACGCTACCGGTGTTTTGGTCAACGGCAGCTTGATGCCACCGCCTCTCGAGCTTCGCGCCGGAGAGCGGTATCGACTGCGACTCGTGAACATTCACACCAGTCGACCGGCGATGATCGCGAAACTGACGCGAGATTCGACGCTCGTGTCGTGGCGCGCGGTGGCAAAGGACGGAATGGAGTTGCCGCCGGATCAAGCAACGCTCCGGCCGGCGCGACAACAGATGGGAATGGGCGAGACGTACGACTTCGAGCTCGCGCCCGTCGAGGCGGCGAACCTTCGGTTCGTCCTCACCGCCGGCAATGGGACGTTGCTTCTGTCCATGCCGGTGCGGATCAAGTGAGGCGGGCGCGCCATTGATGGAGGGACGGTACGTCCTGCCGTGGCCTGGCCGAAATAAACGACGTACGGATCCACGTTCGTCATCGCTGCGGCGGGGTGAAGGGCCCGAAGGGTGCTCGCCACCACGGTGCTCGTATTCGCGGAGGAAGTGCTGCCGGGCGGCGAGCGCACCGCACGGGTCGCACTGAGTTCGTGATAAACACGTCTTCGATTATTCGGCGGCCACGACGAAGCGATCTGCCGCCTAACGACCGTTGCAGTTGACAAGCATTTTTCGGATGCGGCTTCGCCGCAATGGTGGTAGCATGCTTGCAACTGAACCAGGCGTTCGGCGGACTGCCGCAGGTCATCTTTAAGGGAAAACATTCGATTAATGGGTCAGTGGCAGCATCTTTTCATTGACGGGGAGTTCATGTCCCGGGCTCGCCTGCTCTCCGGTCTCACGGTCGAGCAGGTGAGCGTGCGGCCACCTGGGCTCCCGCATTCGATCTACGAGGAGCTCTGGCACACGACCAATCGAGCCTGGCTCTTTTTCTTACGGGAGCCGGCGGGTTCTCCATCGACGCGCTACTCGCTCGCCGTGACGCGAAAGGTTGACTTCGCGCGAGGAACACTGGCGACAAAGCAAGCATCCTTCGACAGCTTGACGGCGCGATCGGCAGCCACGTGCCGCTGTAACGATGGCCGAGCTGGGCGCTAGTCGCCGGCCGCCGCTGTCATTTCGTCAGCGGTCTACCATCGACATCTGCTTTTCATTGTAGCGCGGGCCAGAGATCTTCTCGGGCGAAAGCGACGCGTCGAGGGTCGCGACCTCCGCGGCATTGAGTGATACGTCCGCAGCGCCGACGTTCTCCTCGAGATAGCGCCGGCGCTTTGTACCGGGGATCGGCACGATGTCCGGCCCCTTGTGCAGCAGCCACGCAAGCGCGACCTGCCCCGGGGTCGCGCTCTTCCGCTCTGCGATCTCACGCACAGCTGACGCAGCCCGAACATTCGCGTCGAAATTCTCACCCTGGTAGCGCGGATCGTTGCGACGGAAGTCGCCTTCGGGATACTCCTCGGCGCGCTTGACGGAGCCCGTGAGAAATCCGCGGCCGAGCGGCGCGAACGGCACCAGACCGATCCCGAGCTCACGCAGCAGCGGGATGATGCGCGACTCCAGGTTGCGCTCCCAGAGCGAGTACTCGCTCTGGAGCGCCGAGACCGGGTGGACGGCGTGGGCGCGGCGGATCGTTTGCTCGCCCGCCTCGGAAAGACCCAGAAAGCGAACCTTCCCCTCGCGAACGAGATCCGCCATGGCGTCGACGACGTCCTCGATCGGCACCGCAGGGTCGACGCGGTGCTGATAGAGCAGATCGATGTAGTCGGTCTCAAGCCGGCGCAGCGATCCTTCGACGGCTTCGCGGATGTGCGCGGGCCGGCTATCCACACCCGTGATCGCATTCTTCTCGCCGAACTTGAAGCCGAACTTGGTCGCGATGACGACGCGGTCACGCGAGACGTTGAGCTGCCTGAGGGCGCGAGCGAACAGCTCCTCGTTCGCGTACGGGCCATATGCTTCGGCGGTGTCGAACAGCGTAACGCCGAGCTCGATGGCGCGCTTTATCGTGACGATGGATTCGCGCTCGTCGCGCTCCTCTGGAGTGCCGTAAGACTGCGTCATTCCCATCAGGCCGAGGCCGAGGGAAGAGACCGTGAGGCCCTGGGTGCCGAGTGTGCGGGTGGTCAGCATGTCAGAACACGAGCGTCTGAATGGAATGCGGTAAGCTGGTGACTGCCGCGGCGTCGCCGTCCACCCAGAGATAGTAATCAATCTTCTGATCGCTCTTGTTCATCACCACCACCAACACTTTTCCATCGGGGTTGACGAAGGCGGTCGAAAGCAGCGCGCTTCTGCTGGGCGCGCTGGCGATTCTCCTGGCGCCCGGACGGACAAACTTCGAGAAGTGTCCGATGTAGTAATACGAGTTCGTGTAGGTCAGCTCACCCGTTTTCGTATCGGCGTGAACCGGCGCGAAGCAGAAGTTCCCGACGTGATTTGGCCCGCCCTGCTCGTCGAGCAGAACGTTCCAGTCCGTCCAGCCGACACAGCCGTCGTTGAAGTCATTGATCATCGAGCGTCCGTACGCTTCGCCCAGTCTCCAGTTGTGGATATCCTCGGCCTTGAAGGAATCGGCGGTGCCTTCGGTGAAGATCAGATTCTTGTTCGGGAATGTCTCGTGCACGAGCCTGACATTGTCGAACATTTGATCGCCGCCGCTCCAGGGCTCGTACCAGTGGTAGCCAATGCCCCACACATACTGGGCGGCTTTGGGATCGGCGAGGATGGTGCTGACTCTCTGGTAGATGAGGTCGCGGTTGTGATCCCAGGCGATGATCTTCTTATCACCAAGTCCTTCTCGTTTCAGCGTGGGGCCGAGGTAGTTTTTCAGGAAGTCTCGCTCGTCTTCCGCGGAAAATATGCACGACTCCCATGTCTGCGTTGCCATGGGCTCGTT
>JANMWS010000177.1:0-12097 GCA_031394125.1 Gemmatimonadales bacterium | reverse complement strand
GAAGTTGATCTCGAACATCCGGCGCACCTCCGCGTCGTCGCTCTCCTCGACGGCGCCGAAGTACCCAATGCCGGCGTTGTTTACTAAAACGTCGTTCCGCCCGAAACGCTTCTCCGCGCTCTTGACCGCAGCATCGACCTCGACCGGATCGGTGACATCCAGCTCGAGAACCAGGGCACGATCTCTGTGACGGGTGGCAATGTCCTCGACCTTGGCGGGATCTCGAGCCGTGACGACAGCGCGGTAACCACGATCGAGAACCATTTTGGCCAGCTCCCGGCCGAAGCCGGTCGAGCAGCCGGTAATAAACCAAACCTTTTTGTCAGTCATGTAGCGGTCCTCGAGCAAATTCTCCTCCACAACGCAAAGAAAAGGGTGAGAGTCTCACTCTCACCCTTTTCAATGGTTCTACCGCAGTTAAGCGGAACTGCTACGCACCCTGTAGACAACCCCTTTGTCCACTGTTGTTCGGATAGCCGGTGCCGGCGGTGTAAGCGTTGTTGGACCATTCGCCTTGCAGCTTCCATTTCGACGCGTTGCTGAGCGTCACCACACCTGTGAACGTCCACGCGCACTTGTCGCCGTTCTCAGCCCCGCCCGAATCGTACCACCCACCGTTGCGGGGATCCGTGATCGTTTCCGCGAGCTCGTGTGCCGTAACGTTCGCCAGAGCCGCGAGGCCCTGCGAGTGGCCAGTGCCGTAGGTGTCCGCAGGATCGCAGCCGGCGAGTCCCGTGATGTTTGGCATGTAAGCCACCTGCACCGGCGCGCCGTTGCTGCAGGTCCCGTAACTGTGCCACGCACAATAGTTGACGCTGCCGGCTCCGGTTTCCGTGTAGATAAGATAGAGAGCATTCGGATCCGGGGCGTTGCCGGTCTGGCCGCAAGCCTCTGCAACCGCCTGCGCGGTGGTCAGAGCCCTTGCAGGTGCCGGCGTGTTATCGATGACGTGACCGAGATAGGTCGAGCTCGCCGTAACCTGTCCGTTCGACCCCGTGTATTCCGTGGTGGTGCCTGCGTAGCGGCTTCCGCCGAAGCCGCCAAAGAATGAATCGATGCCGGTGATGATGTCGCCCGAGTAACTCGTCCAGCTCGAGCCCCAGAAAATCGCCTCTGTCTTGTTCGCGACGAGGATAGTGCCGTTGTGCCAGAGCATGTTTACGCTGCCCTGTTTTCTGGCGTTCTGTCCCCTGGCGAAGAATCTGTGCTCAGGTGCGCCGTGCAGCTGACCGCCGGTGACGGGATTTGTGGAGCGCGCGTCGCTCATTCCTTCCGGCGCCAAGATCGCCGATGGAGAGCGAGTCGGGTCCGAGCACGCAACGAGGGCGAGGCCCGCCGCGCCAAGGACGGCGAGAGTTTTCTGGTTCATCTATACTCCGGGGTGGGGGAAAAGAACTCGGCCTATTGTAGGCCGAGGGCAACAAGGTGGCGATTGATGATCTCTTCGAACGCACTTCGGGGATACGCGCCCTCGAGTGAAACGCCGTTGATCAGAAATCCTGGTGTCCCGTTGAATCCAAACCTCCGCGCCTCATCGAGGTCCGTCTTGATGAGCGCTCTGGCGGAGTCACCCTTCGCATCGCGGACTGCCCGAGTGACATCGGCCCCCGCCTTATGGGCCGCGGCCTGAAGAAAGCCGTCGCCTTCTTTTATCCGCTCCTGATGGGCGTATAGCTCGTCGTAGAATCGGAGAGCGGGCATCGAACCCTGCAGCGCGACGGCCTCGAACATGAGCGCAGCCCCCATCGCCTGGGGATGGATGTCGAGTGGTGTCTGCTTGATAACGAGCCTGACCTTCCCCGCGTATTCCCTGAGCACCTCTTCCACGGTCGCGCGTTCGGCGCGGCAATAGGGACACTGGAAATCCGCGTACTCGACGATGGTGATCGGAGCATTCGCGGCGCCCAACACTACATGGCCGGCGAGTGACGGCACTTTGGGGTTTTTGAATTCTGCATCAATGCGCGCTCGCTCATTCTCCGCCGACTGAGCCGCGAGCTCCCCCTTCGATTCCTGCGCAGCGGTGTTGAGAACCCTGATGAATTCCTTCGGATGCGCGCGAACGGCAGCGTAAAGAATCTCGGGGTGCTGGACAAGCGTTGCCTGTAGTGCTTCCGGCGACGGTGACGACGAACACTCGATGGAGGCGAGCGCACCAGCGAGGGCCAGGAATGCCAGAAGTCTCACGTCTTGGATGGTCCCCCGATTGTTTGCCGGACTGAGCGACAGGCAACCCTAACGGTCAGGGGAAAGGCGCGCAAGAGAAAAGTAAACATATGCCTAGACCCGGCTTCATTACCTTTTCTCATGAACCAAACCTTTTTATCAATCATGTAGCAGTCTCCGAGCAATTTGCTTTTTACACGGTGTGAATTTTCTGGCCTGATCTGAGGCCTAAGCCGTAGATTAGCTGATGCAGCCGGCTCCCTCCCGCTGATGTCGGACCTTAAAGAGCAGCTCCAGCGCACTCTAGGCGCGGGCTACGCCATAGAGCGCGAGCTTGGCGGCGGAGGGATGTCGCGGGTCTTTGTGGCCGAGGACACTTCGCTCGGCAGAAAGGTGGTGGTGAAGGTGCTTCTGCCGGATCTCGCCGCCACCGTGAACGTCGAGAGATTCCGGCGGGAGATACAACTCGCGGCGAGGCTGCAACATCCGCACATAGTGCCAGTGCTGAGCGCGGGTGTAAGCGACGGACTTCCGTTCTATATTATGCCGTTCATCGAGGGAGAATCGCTTCGCGCGCGGATATCGCGCGTCGGTAAGCTCGACACCGATGAAGCGACAAAGATTCTCCGCGATGTGCTCGCCGCGCTTTCATATGCGCACGAGCACGGCGTAGTACACCGCGACATTAAGCCGGAGAATATCCTTCTAACCGGACCATTCGCTGTAGTGACCGACTTCGGCGTTGCAAAGGCGCTGAGCGCATCCTCAACACTCGGCGGGACCATCACAACGGTGGGGGTAGTGTTGGGAACCCCGGCTTACATGGCGCCCGAACAGGCGGCCGGCGATCCTGCAGCGGACCACCGAGCGGACATTTATTCCGCCGGTGCGGTTGCCTATGAAATGATCTGCGGCGAGCGAATCTTTGCGGACAAGCCCGCGCATGCAATCATGGCAGCGCATGCGATCGTTGTGCCGGCCTCGCTCACTGCGAAGACCCGGGACATTTCCCCCGCGTTGGCCGACCTGATTGCGAAATGTCTCGAGAAGGATCCCGCCCGCCGGCCACAGACGGAGCAGGAAGTTTTGCGGTCGCTGGATGCAATCGGAAAGGGAGGCGACCGAGGGAGCTTTTGGAGATCGATTCAGCCGTCCCCGGGACGTCACGGGCGAAGACACGCCGCCATTGTAGCCTTCCTTCTGGCGCTGGCGCTGATATACGCCGGATATCGGCTCACCGCGCATCCGACACCCACGGACACGAACGCGACTCAGGCCAAGGCGCCGCTCACCATCGCGGTTCTCCCGTTTGCGAACATGAGCGGCTCCCGGGAGAACGAATATTTCTCAGACGGAATGACGGACGAGCTGATTCAGGCGCTCGGAACGGTGAGAGGACTTCAGGTTGCAGCACGAACTTCGTCCTTCGCGGTGAAGGGCAAGAATCTTACGGCACAGGAGGTGGGGGAGAAACTGCACGTCTCCCATGTAATCGACGGCAGCGTGCGGGGCTCCAGTAAGCGACTTCGCATCTCGGCCGCGCTCATCAGTACCGAGAACGGATATCGAATCTGGTCGGAGAGTTACGATCGGGAGCCCAGCGATGTGTTTCAGGTCCAGGACGAAATCGCGCGGTCCATCGTCAGCGCGTTGAGCTCAACTCTTGGGAAGTCGCAGCCCGCGTCGGGCGCCTACCGGATGCCTCGTGACCTGGCAGCTTATGATCTCTACCTGAAAGGCCGCTACTTCTGGAACAAGAGAACCTCTGCCGGCCTGCAAACCGCGGCCAAGTATTTCGAGCAGGCGATCGAGCGCGACACGACTTATGCGTTGGCCTACGCCGGCCTAGCCGATTCGTACGGGGTATTGGCGGCCTTCGGGTACCTCGAGCCCAAGCAAACGTACGCCAAGGCCAAACCCGCGGCGCTGAAAGCCATATCGCTCGACAACACCCTCGCCGATGCTCACACAGCGCTGGGCTTCACCCACCTCTACTACGATCTGGACATGGCCTCGGCAAAGCTCGAGTTCGACCGCGCCATCGCATTGGATCCGCGTTACGCGACTGCGCATCTGTTCTATACCTGGTATTATCTGGTGGCAGCTCGATTCGACGACGCGATTCGGGAAGCATCGACCGCGCGTGACCTCGAGCCGTTATCCCTCATCATCAATACGCGACTTGGCACCGCGGAACGCTACGCTGAGCGCTACGATGACGCTGAGAAGCAGCTCCGAAGAACTCTCGAGCTGGACGCCGACTTTTCTGTCGCTCACGATGAGCTGGCTCGGATCCTCGCCTCACGCGGCAACTACAAAGATGCGGCTGCCAGTGCGCAGCGCGCTGTAGATCTGGGCTACGTACACGGATCCGGAATACTCGGCTATTCCCTCGCCATGAGCGGCAATCGCGCCGGCGCCGAGCGCATTGTCCAGAGCCTCATCGCCAAAAGTAATTCGGAGTACGTCGCGCCATTCGACATAGGCCTGATTTACGCGGGGCTCCGGGAGGACTCGACGGCGATTATGTGGTTATCGCGCTGCAAGGCGGTGCGCGACCATGAAGCGTCGCACCTTCGATTCGATCCGCTCCTCAAGCGCCTGCGACAAAATCCGCGCTTCGTCGCAATGGCGTCGTCCATCTTATAGTTCACTCGCCGTGAGCTTCTCCTTTCGTATCGCCCGCACCGCCGCCGCCGCACGGGCCGGCGTTTTCATCACGCCGCATGGCGCAGTGGAGACACCGGCGTTCATGCCGGTCGGCACCCTGGCCACGGTGAAGACGCTCGATCCCGACGACCTCGTGCAGATGGGCGCCTCGATGATTCTCGGGAACGCGTATCACCTCCATCTCCGGCCGGGTGACGAAGTCGTCCGCGATTTGGGCGGACTCCACAAATTCATGCGATGGGATCGACCGATCCTCACCGACTCGGGAGGGTTTCAGGTTTTCTCGCTCGCTCAGCTGCGCACGATCAGTGAGGACGGAGTGGAATTCCAGTCGCACATCGATGGGTCGCTCCGATTCTTTACTCCCGAATCCGTGATGGGCATCGAGCGCAACCTCGGCGCCGACGTGATCATGCAGTTCGATCACGTTATTCCGGGACAGTCCGACGAATCCGAGGCGAGGGATGCGAGCGAGCGGAGCATCCGCTGGCTCGCCCGATGCCTGGCCGCGCATTTGGAGAGCGCCAGCGAGCAGGCGCTCTTCCCCATCGTACAGGGCGGAATCCACGCCAAACTGCGCCGAGAGGCGGCGACCGCGATCGGCGGAATGCATGAGTGGGCGGGGTTCGGAATCGGCGGACTATCCGTTGGGGAAGAAAAGGACGCCATGTACGCGATGCTTGACGTCGTGGACGAGGCGCTTCCCAGGACTCACCCGCGCTACCTGATGGGAGTCGGCTTCCCGGAAGATCTGATCGAGGGGATTCGGCGGGGCGTCGACCTCTTCGACTGCGTCGCGCCGACGCGCATGGGACGAAACGGGTCCGCCTTCACCCGGGACGGGCGACTGAACATCAAGCGTACGGAGTTCCGCACCGATCCGCGCCCGCTGGACCCGGAGTGCGATTGCTCCGCGTGCACCCGGTTCACCAGAGCGTACATCCGGCATCTCTTCGTGTCCGACGAGATACTGGGGCTGCGCCTCCTCTCCCTGCACAATGTACATTTCCTCCTGTCTCTCGCGCGGCAGGCGCGGGAGGCAATCCGAAACGGTGATCTCGATGCGTGGTCGCGCGATTGGCTGGCGCGCCATCGCTCGGCGTCGCCCATCGCCGTCTGAAACTACTTCTCGCCGTCTGAAACTACTTCGCACCCAACTACGGTTTTCACATATGACAGGCAATCCAGTAATCGGCTCCATTTTCATTTACGGAGCCATCTTCCTGATCTTCTACTTCATTCTCATTCGTCCACAGGCGACGCAGAGAAAGAAGCACGATGAATTGGTGCGGGGTCTCAAGAAGGGAGACGAGATAGTGACCAACGGCGGGCTCGTCGGCGAAGTGCTCTTCATCAAGGAGAAGGGCACCGACGACAAGACCGCCGGAATGGAAGATCGCGTCACCATCAAATCGGGTGACACGCGCGTCATCATCGAGCGTGGACGGATTGCGCGCATCAACAGACCGGGGTCAGTCTCCAACGTTGCCGGTGGGTGAGCATCCTCGACATCCGGGTGCTCGGCGACCCGGTTCTTCGCAAGCCCACCAAAGCCGTCACCGAATTCACCGACGAGCTGCGGAAGCTCATCGCAGACATGTTCGAGACGATGTACGCCGCTGAAGGAATCGGACTCGCGGCGCCGCAGGTTGGAAGAACTGACCGGCTCGCGGTGGTGGACGTCGAAGGGCAGAAATACACGCTCATCAATCCGGAAATCGTCTCGAAGAACGGCGCGGCCGAGAAGGCGGAAGAGGGATGCCTGTCGATTCCGGACATTTACGGCGATGTCGAGCGGCCGCCTGATGTCACCATCCGCGCGCTCGATGAGAACGGAAATCAGTACGAAGCCTCAGCAAACGGTCTGCTCGGCCGCTGCTTCCAGCACGAGATCGACCACCTCGATGGAAAGCTCTTCATCGACTACCTGAGCCCGTTGAAGCGGAGGGCCGCGCTGTCGAAGTGGGAGAAGGAAAAAGAGGGGTATCCCAGCAACATCAGGAAGGTGCGCACCGAAGTGAAAGGCGAGCACCACCATGAGACGGAGATGTAGTGCGGGTTCTCTTCTGGGGAACTCCAGGGTTTGCCGGCGCGCCTTTACGCGCTCTCATCGGTGAAGGATTCGACGTGGTCGGGGTCGTCACGCAACCGGACAAGCCGCAGGGACGCTCGCGCGAGGTGATTCACTCGGCGGTCAAAGAGATCGCGCTGGAGGAAGAGATTCCACTCTTTCAGCCGAAGAACGCGCGCGAGCCAGGGCTGCTGGAAACGCTAGAGGAGCTCAAGCCGGACGTCGGCATCGTCGTCGCTTACGGGCACATCCTGCCGCAGAAGATCATCGATTTTCCCGCCAAGGGCACCCTCAACATTCATGCGTCCCTGCTTCCTTTGCTGAGAGGAGCGGCGCCGATTCAGGCCGCGATCAAGCAAGGCCTCGCCGAGACGGGAGTTACCATCATGCGGGTGGTTCAAGCTCTCGATGCGGGTCCGATTCTCCTCCAGGCCGACACACCGATCCTGTCCGACGAGACGTACGGCGAATTGAAGGACCGGCTGTCCGAGCTGGGTGCGCTGAGTCTGATCGAAGCTCTCACGCTCATCTCGATCGGAGCGGGGAAGGAAACTCCTCAGGACGATACGCGAGCGACGTACGCGGCGAAGATCACCCGCGAATCATCGCGCATCGATTGGAGCGCCAGCGCGCTCGAAATATCACGACTGATCCGCGCGTCCGACCCCAAGCCCGGCGCATTTACCAAAACACCGAAGGGCGACGTCAAGATGTTCGGGCCCAAGGTGATGGACGGAATCAAGGGCGAGCCTGGCGAGGTTCTCAAGACCACCGGAGCGCTCATCGTTGCCTGCGGGATCGACGCGCTCCGAATCACCGATGTCCAGCCCTCGGGCAAGAGCAGAATGCGGTCCCAGGAGTGGACCCGCGGCCGGGGCACGGTGGTGGGCGAAAGGTACGGGGTGTGACATCGCCCGCGGTGAAGGCGCCCATCACGGGTTTGCCCTGCGTACACGCCGTGACGAGCGACGAGATCATGCTGCGACCGGGGTTTCTGCGGAAGGCGCTCGGTGTGATGCGTGTTTTGGGAGACAAGGGCGCGATTCACGTGAGGTCCCAGCTACTGGACTCCCCTACTTTGTACTCGATCACGCTCGCGCTGCTGGAGCTGCATGAGCAGACCAGCTGCTGGTGCATCGTCAACGATCGCGTGGATGTCGCGCTCGCCTGCGGAGTACAAGGAGTTCAATTGACCCATAAGTCGATTGCTGTGCCCGACGTCCAGAGAATCGCCCCGGCGCTCAGGATTGGGGCGAGCGTCCACTCTCCGGACGAGGCGCGGGACGCCGAGCTGGCGGGAGCCGACTGGTGCGTGGCGGGCCATGTGTTCGAGACGCAATCTCATCCGGGCGCCCCCAGGCAGGAGAGCGCTTTCATCAACGAAGTGGTTGCGGCGGTGAGCTTTCCGGTGATCGCGATCGGCGGCATCAGGCCTGAACACGTCCGGTCGCTGGTCCACCGAGGCGCGCATGGGGTCGCGGCCATTCGAGGAATCTGGAACGACGAGAATTCCGAACTCGCTGCCAGTCGCTATCTTTCACAAGTATGATGGGAACCGAGGTATTCGAGGCGGAAATCGCTCTCGCAGTGAACGGAGCGGAGCGCCGGGTCCCACAGGGTTGGACGCTGGCGGACCTTCTGGCTTCACTCGAGCTCGATCCGCGCGTGATAGTGGTCGAGCGCAACGGCACTATCGTGCGCGATCGCTCCTCCTTTGCGTCGCTCGCTCTGGCCGCCGATGACGCACTCGAGATCGTCCACTTCGTGGGTGGTGGCTGAGATGGCTAGCGGAGGCGCAGTTCTGTTTTCTACCGCCACCCTCACCGATCCGCAGCCGTTCGTGATTGCTGGGCGCGAGTTCCGCTCGCGGCTCATGGTTGGCACCGGCAAGTACGCGTCGAACGCGCAGATGATCGAAGCCATCGAAGCGTCGGGCGCGGAAGTGATCACCGTCGCGGTGCGTCGCGTGGATCTCGATCGAGCGAAGGATGAGGGAATCCTCCACCATCTGGACCCCGACCATTTCTTTCTGCTCTCCAACACCGCCGGCTGCTACAACGCATCGGACGCGATTCGCTACGCACGACTGGGGCGAGCCGCCGGTTTCAACGAGTGGGTGAAGCTCGAGGTGATCGGCGATCAGCAGACTCTGCTCCCGGACACCGCGGGTCTTCTTCAGGCGACGAAGACGCTCGTCGATGAAGGCTTCAAGGTGCTGGCGTACACAAACGACGATCTCATCACCGCGCTCAAGCTCGAAGAAGCGGGAGCCGTTGCCGTGATGCCGCTCGCGTCGCCGATCGGGTCCGGTTTGGGATTGCTGAATCCTTACGCGATTCGCACCATCAAGCAGAGGCTCTCGGTGCCGGTAATAGTCGACGCTGGAGTTGGCACTGCGTCGGATGCGTGCATCGTGATGGAGCAGGGCGTCGACGGAATTCTCATGAACACGGGCATCGCCGCCGCCCAGGATCCGGTGCGCATGGCTGCCGCAATGAAGAGTGCTGTCGAAGCCGGGAGAAACGCCTACCTGGCCGGACGGATGCCGCGCCGCGAAGTCGCGGTTCCATCGTCCCCCACTACCGGGATGCTCGGCGCATGAACGCGACCGTCGTATCCACGGGGGGAGTCACCGCGTCGCGAGCTGTCGCCGCCGAGATCTGTGTCGATCTCCGCAGAGGCGAGTTCCTCGATCAGTCGTTCGATAGGAGGATTGCTCCGCTCGATGCGCGCGATCGCCGCTGGACGCGCGAGCTCGTTTACGGAATGCTCCGTCACCGCGCCTGGATCGACGCGATCCTCTCGGATCGCGTCCGCGGCGGGCTGGCGCGCCTCGATCCCGATGTGATCGACCTGCTGAGACTCGGCGTTTACCAGCTCACCAACATGGGGAGCGTTCCGGCGTACGCCGCGATCGCGCAGACCGTCGAGCTCGCCAAGCGCCGTCACGGACTCGGCGCGAGCAAGCTGGTGAACGCGGTGCTGCGTCGCACCGACCGGGAGCGGGAGGAACTTGGTGCAGCGGGCGGTACGCCTTCGGATACGGTGGAAGCGTTGGCACTCAAGTATTCCCATCCCCGCTGGCTGGTCGCGCGTTGGGTGGAGCGATGGGGCGAGCAGGAGACCGAGCAGCTGCTGACGGTCAACAACGCGGAAGCTCCGATTGTCCTTCGTCCTTACGGAATCGTGAGAGAGCAGCTGGAGTCGATGCTCGAGGAGGCTGGCGTTCACATCGGCGACGCGCCTTACCTTCGTGAGAGCATCGCCGTCTCCGGCGGAATTACGCTCACCGAGCTGGGCGCGTTCAAGAAGGGTCTCTTCTTCGTCCAGGATCCGGCTGCGACACTGGTTACAGAGTACGCCGCAATTCCCACTGGAGTTACGGTCGCGGATCTTTGCGCGGCACCGGGCGGAAAGTCGCTCGAGCTGTCGAGGACCGCGTCGACAGTTCTCGCCGGCGACAAATCGGTGGGACGGCTCCAGCGATTGCTCGCCAACGAGAAACGGCTCGAGACGACGAATATCCATCCCTTCGTTGCTGACGCGCGGCATCCCGCGATACGGCCCGTCGATGCGGTGGTGATCGATGTCCCGTGCACCGGCACCGGCACGTTTCGCCGTCATCCCGACGCGCGGTGGAGACTCAAGATCTCCGACCTCGCCGTGATGTCCGCGTTGCAGAAGACGATTCTGCGCGCCGGGGCCAACGTGGTGAAGCCGGGCGGCCTCCTCATCTACAGCACCTGCTCGCTCGAGCCGGAAGAGAACGACGCACAGGTGGATTCTTTTCTGACGGAGAATCCGAATTTCGTTCTGGAGCCACCGCCGGAAGGGACGGTCTCTCCGGACCTCCTCGACAGCGGCCGGCTGCGGGTGCTGCCGCAGCGTCACGGGACCGATGGCGCCTTCGCCGCGCGCTTGCGCAGGATAAGCTAGGTGAACTGGCGCGCGCTTCCGCGGCGTGCGTTTCCATACCTCATTGCTGCGGTCGGCGGATTTCTCATCGCCTACGTCGCGGTTTTTCTGTTCGCGTTTCCGGCTGAAGTTCTTCCCGACGACGGGATGCTGCCGAAGGTAGTCGGCAAGACGTTCGAGGACGCGTCGGCGACCCTGCAGAAGACGGGATTCGTCGCACAGCAGGGCGAGTCGCGATACCACAAGAACATCGCCGCCAACATCGTGCTCCAGCAGGATCCGCCGGCGGGAAGCAGACAGAAGCGCGGGACCAGCGTCGTGCTGGCGCTCAGCGCCGGGCAGAAAAGTGCCGAAGTGCCCGTCACCAGCAACATGTCGCAGCAGCAGGCCCGAATCTCCATCGAGAACACCGGGCTGACCATGGGCAACGTCAGCGAGCAGCTGTCCGATCAGCCGCGCGGTCTGGTGATCGCCTCATCCCCGCCAGCCGGGACCAAGCTGGATCTGCCCGGCAGCGTAGACATCGTACTGAGCAAAGGACCGGCGACGATTCAGGTTCCCGATCTCTACGGCCGGAGCGTCGGGGAGGCGAGATCGATGATCGAGCAGCTCGGGCTCCGCATTGCCGGAATCTCGCGCGACACCAGCTCGCTGCAGCCGGAGAACACGATCATCAGGCAGTTCCCGGTAGCCGGCAAGACCGTTTCAGCCGGTGGGCCTGTGAGCCTGACAGTCTCTCACTTCCCTGCTCCGCCGAGCATCAGAATCGATACGGGAGCCTCGGTGCCGCCGCCATGAGCGTTCGAATTGCTCCGTCGATTCTGAGTGCTGACCTGGCGAAGCTAGCTGACGAGATCGCCATGCTAGAAGCCGGCGGTGCGGATTGGGTCCACGTCGACGTGATGGATGGCCGCTTCGTTCCCAACCTCACGTTCGGCGCGAAGGTTATCGAGTCGGTGCGCAAGCTCACCAAACTTTCCATCGATGTGCATCTGATGGTCGTCCAGCCGGAAAACTATTTTGACAGCTTCGCCGCAGCCGGTGCAAACGGAATGTCCATTCACACCGAAGTGTCGCCGCATCTCCAGCGCCAGCTGAATCGAATCCGCGAGCTGGGCTGCCGCGCCGGCGCCGTCGTGAACCCGGCGACCCCCCTCACAGCCGTGAGCGAAGTGATTCTTGATCTCGATCTGCTACTCGTTATGACCGTAAATCCTGGTTTCGGTGGACAGAAGTTCATCAAGGGCTCTGTCGACAAGGTTCGGCGGGCCCGCG
>JANMWS010000155.1:0-11397 GCA_031394125.1 Gemmatimonadales bacterium | reverse complement strand
GAGGACTTCGACGTGCGTGCTGTTCCGCTGGTCCGCCGCAAGGAGCTGCTCAAGGACGTCGTTCCCGCGCTCGGCATCGTGCGCTACCTCGATCACATCGAGGCCGAAGGCGAGGCGTTCCTCGAGCAGGTGACGGCGATGAGCCTCGAGGGAATCGTGGCCAAGAGAGCAGCTTCGCCGTATCGCAAAGGTCGGTCGCGAGATTGGATCAAGATCAAAGCCGAACGAACGGGCGATTTCGTAATCGTCGGATTTACGCAGCCGAAAGGAAGCCGCTCGCACATTGGCGCGCTGCAGCTCGCCGATTGGGTGAATGGGACTCTCGTCTACGCTGGAAGAGTGGGGACTGGATTCAATGACGAGCTGCTGAAAGAGCTGCACGCGCTACTCGATCCGATTGTGCGGAGCGATCCGCTGTGCGCGGGGCCTGTGCATGGCCCGGGAAGCGAGCCGCTCACGAGCGAGCAGATTCCCGAGACGAGCACGACGGTCTGGACCGATGCAGTTCACGTCTGTGAGGTGCGCTACCGCGAGTTCACACCAGATGGGCTACTTCGGCACGCGACGTTTCTTCATCTGAGAACCGACAAGGCCGCGCACGAATGCGAGCGCCAAGGCTTGAGCTCCGGCGGCGTTCAGAGTGCTACGCCCGATCCCGTAGTCAGCGAGGCGCAAGTCTCACACGATCCGCCAGCTCCTCCCGCGAAAGGCCCGGTCCAGAAGACGATCAACTTCTCCAATCTGAAAAAGATCTACTGGCCGGCGGAGAAGTACACAAAGGGCGATCTGATCGACTACTACCGCGCGGTATCGAAGTGGCTGCTGCCGTATCTCGCGAATCGGCCGATAGTGCTGACGCGATTCCCCGACGGCATCGACGGCAAGTCGTTCTATCAGAAGGATGCGCCGGTGTTCATTCCGGATTGGATCCCCACGGTCCCGATCTGGAGCGAAGACACGCAGCGTGAGATCCGCTACTTCATCTGCGATTGCGAGGAGGCGCTGCTTTACATCGCGAACATGGGATCGATCCCGATCCACATGTGGGCGAGCCGAGAAGGATCGCTGGAGCTTTCCGATTGGTGCGTGATAGACCTCGATCCGAAGGAGGCGCCGTTCTCGGACGTGATCCGCTGCGCGCAGGTACTGCATCGGATCTGTGAATCAGTCGGACTTCCGAACTTCGTGAAGACCACCGGCAAGACCGGCCTGCATATCATGTTGCCGCTTGGACGCCAGTGTACCTACGAGCAGTCCCGTATGCTCGGCGAGCTTCTGGCGCGCTGTGTTCTTCGGGAGCTAGGCGACATCGCGACGATTACCCGTCACGTGACGAAGCGCGGCGACAAAGTTTACCTCGATTACCTCCAGAACAGGCACGGCCAAACCATCGTTGCGCCGTTCAGCGTGCGTCCTCTCCCCGGCGCGACGGTGTCGATGCCACTCCTGTGGGACGAAGTGAACACCTCGCTCGATCCGCGAGCATTCACCATCAAGAACGCTTTCGAACGGATGGAGCGCGTTGGGAAGGATCCGGTATTGCCGGTGCTTGACACGAAGCCGGATCTCGCGCATGTGCTCGAGCAGCTGGCACGTCTGTTAGCGAGCGACTAGCGCGGGGAATAGCGGGTCAGGGCTCCCGCCGTTGCAATTTCGGCGTGGTTCGCGGAAAGTTGGAGACGCTGGTTTAGATCCCTCGCACCATTGGAATTACCAGCAAAATCGCCCCGACCGCTCCGAGACCGAGGGAGCCGAACCACACCAGCCGGGAGACCGTGAGCGCAGCGATAGCACCAAGCGCGATGGATATTTGCAGCAGCGCCACCGCCGCCGCATAGACGTGATGCTGAGAGAGAAGAACTTCGGCCTCGCGCGACTTGTCATCTCTTTGATGCTCCAGCTCCGTTGCCTTTCGACTGATCGAGTCCTGTTGGGCGGTGTAACGGACGGCTTCCGCCGAAAGTCGGGACGGAGCTGATTTCCCGGCGGCTTCCCAGGTATTGATCGCGCTCTGGGCGACCGCCCCCTTTATCCCCTTCGCCTGATAGTACGCCCACTGATCCGACGCCTGCGCCTGGATCCGCGTGGCATCGGTTTTCAATACCAGTGCCTCGTTCACCGTTGCTCCCGCCTTGAGCGAGGCGATTGCGGCGAGCGCCGCCAGCAGTGCGGTCGTGAGAGAAATTCCGCGCAGAAACGACCCTCCGTGCTTCTCGTGCTGCTCGGCGATCTTCTCCCGCAACGAGTCTGTGTCGATTTCGATTTCTTCGGGCATGTCCAGTTATATAGTACCTACGCCTGGCTTCAAGAAAAACGAAACGCGCCCAATCGGGCGCGCTTCGTTCCCTTGCGACACGGCTACTTCCAGGGGTTGACTGTCTGGTCTCTCACCAGAAAGCTGGCCACAGTCGTTGAGTGCTCCGTTCGAGCAGTCGCCGCCGCCGTCCGATTGGCCGCGCTGCCGTAATGTGCCAATGAGATGGGATCTATCCGGCTCGTCAGGTTGTCCAGAGCAGCCCAGTTGGGATAAGTCTGGGTCAGAACCACGTTCCAATCGTCTGGATTGTCGAGTGTCGACTTCGTCCCGACCGTGTAGTCGACGAGGATTCCCTGACGTTTCTCTTCATCCAGAACTGGCTTCCCGTGCTGGCGAACGTCCGCCCAGAACGGATCGGCGTGGCCGGGTTTGATACGGATCAGGACTACTCTCGTGACTGTGCCCGGGGTCGTGTTCGGCGACTGCTGGGCGAAAGCGGGGGCAGCGCACAGCATGAGAGCCAGCGCGGCGATTGGAAGGCGTGTGTGCATAGTTTCCTCGTTACGGGTGGTTTACGAAGAACTCCATTATAATCGTGAATGACTGACACCGCGACCGCAAACGAAATACGTCCGATATCGCACCGGAGCACCAACGACAAGGTGCTCGATCTCGTAGCTCCACTCATGGCACCAGGCATTCGCGTCGCGGACATCGGCGCTGGTGAAGGGTTCTTTTCCCAGCTACTCGGCGAACACGTTCGGACCAGGCTGGGGATAGAGCCGCGGGATGTAATCACAGCCTCCGATATCTTCCCGGAATACTTCCGATATCCGGCGATCGAGTGCGAAAAGATCTCCTCCGATGGCCGCCTCCCCTACGCCGATGCATCGATCGATATCGCGTGCAGCCTCGAGGTGGTCGAGCACGTGGAAGACCAGTTCTCTTTCGCGAGAGAGCTGCATCGGATTCTCAAGCCCGGCGGATTGGCGATCATCAGCACGCCGAACGTGCTCAACATCAATTCGAGGTGGCGGTATCTCCACTCAGGCTTCGCGGTCCTGTTCGACCCGCTGCTCCTGTCCAGCGCCGATCCGGTCCACACCTCCGGCCACATCGATCCCGTCAGCTACTACTATCTCGCCTATCAGCTGCGCCGAGCGGGATTCGCGTCGACGTCGGTCGAGTACGACCGGTTCAAGACGTCCGCGCGATTTCTTGTCGTCCTCTGCGCGCCCGTGATCTGGATCGGGAATCTGCTTTTCCGGCGCCGGCTCAACGCGCGAAAGAAAGACGTCGCCGCGGAGAACGCATCGATCCTCAAGGACCTGTGGTCGCTGCGAATGCTCACCTCACGCAGCGTGATTGCGATCGCGAGGAAGTGACGGGTGAGACGCGCTAGAGTGCGTCGTACAGCGTCCGAACCAACAGGCCGTCGTTCCAGTACTCGGTGTGCGCCATCAATAGAGTGGTGGCCTCCGGGTCCTTGATGTTCTTCACCCTTCTGGGGTCGGTAGCTCTCGGAAGATCGTACAGATCGAGATACCCGCTGATGATGTCCCACGGCGAGTAGATGTTGATCCAGTTCTCCGGCCTGTAGTCGTAGCTCTGAATGAGGGGCTGGACCGAAGCGGCGAGCGACTCGCGGGCTTCCGTCGTCCCGTGACCCTGCGCGCCGAAGATGAATGCCGTCTTGTCGAGAGGGGAGCCGAACGTCAGGAACAGCGGAGTGCGATCCACGACCTGAAGAGCGTCGGCACTCGTGGCGACACGGTCCTCGTGAATCAGGCGGTTGAGCGCATCGTAGGCGATCACGCTGCCGAGAGAATGTCCGAGCACTATGACGCGATCATACGCCGGTCGCGTACCCGACTGGTCTTTCAGAGCGTATACCGCGTGCGCGACTTTGTAGACGGCTTCCTTGATTTCTTTCCGCAGATCGTTGAACGCGTCGACCTTGTACGGCATGACATAGATAGCGACGTCGCCCAAGTACTGGACGAGAACGAGCCGAATGAAAGCGCTGGCCGCGACGAGCAGCGGCCACGCGATTCCACGCTGAGCAGCCATGATGCCCGCGCCGCCCTGAAGGATCCCGAAGAAACGATTTACGACAAAGATTACGGCGGCGACGAGGAGCGAAAACGCAGCCGCGACGGCGACGGTGAGCCAGCGTCCGTGTGGCTCGGCGAGATCGCGGACGAATCCTCTGATAACTGATAACAGCCGCAAAAGCAGTATCAGCATCGCTACGATCAAGACCAGCCTTAGCGCCCAAGAATCGAACGCCGCGTTGAACCGGTCTATCCAATCCTTGGAAGCGAACCGCTGCCAGAGCTCGGCGTCGTCGGCAACGCCGCCGCGGATGTGAAGGAATAGGAGGCTCACAACCGAGACTCCCGCGAGAATAATCGCCAGTACTGTCAGATAGAAAGCCACGACCGATAGCCAGCCCCAGATCTTTCGAATCATCACAGGCAGCTTCATCCGCCGTATGTAATGAGAGATGGCCAGCGACGCGGCGAATACGATCATCGTCGTCACGACGGCGTTGAATGTCGTCGTAAGGTCCGCGAACAAGCCGTCGGTGAGCCACCACGGCGTTTGACTGAACAGAGTCCGCGTTGCCGCGACAGTCACGATCGTCGAATTGAGCGCTACGAGAGAAGCGACAGTTGCCAGAGCCACCAGCAGGTACAGCACTATCCGGATGGGCGTGGGAAATACCTGGTACTCTCCCATCAGCCACCGCCGGAAAGTTTTGCGCGCGATCTTCAATCCGTTGCTTCCCGCGCCGGAGAGAAAACCCATCACCTGCCGCAACGTGATTCTGCCTTCGGTGAGCGGCGCCCAATAGCCCTCGTAGACGTGGGCCTCGATCGGATTGTCGATTGACTTGAGCTTCAGCTCGATTCGCTGGAGCCACTGCTCCGGGCCAGCTTTGATGGTATTGCTGGTGGGTTTGTCGCGGCGTCCGGTGAGCTTGGCATCGTACGCGCGTAACGATTCTGCAATGGCGTCGAGGGTCTCAAACGGAATCTGCTGACCCATCCCATGAGCAACGAAGATTGCGATTCTCTTTGCGCCAATCTCGACGACCTTCGCCGACCCGGGTGAGGCGACTGCGTACTGTGTCTCAGTTTCCCCTTCCTTCGGCGGGGCAGCTTTATGCTCGGCCACAGCGATTCCATTCATCGGGATCTCCGGTCAAAGGAGAAGAAGCGACTGCCGAAGTGCGACCCAGCCTACGTTGGCGCCAAGTCGCTTCGCGCGAATCGCGGTACCGAACAGCAAGTCCGTTGATGCATCGACTGCCGGCATGCGCTTGCGAAACTGGAGATCCAGCTGCGCGTCGGCGCTGTGGAACCCGAATGCGGGCCGAGTTCCGGACAGCAGAGGGCCTCGAAGATCGCTGGCGCTCAACGCTACGCCAAAGATCGCGGCCAGGCTGTAATCGGTGCGCGCGCCTTGAATCGCCATACCTATCGAAGCATTCGCGGCGCCTCGCAGCCAGGTCGCATTCTCGCGGGAGATGTCGCGTGCCGCGTCGAGCTGGAAGTGAACCGTTCGGACCCCCAACTGCTGTATGCCGATGTCGAACAGACCGCTCGCAGTGAGCTCACGAGTATTCGCGCGACTCGGCTGGACGACCTGGCGCCTGATCGGATTCCAGTATTCCGAGTATCCGAACACCAGAGATTTGGGATGCGGGCGATTGGCCAAAACCCATTGATAATGCGCGCTGGCGGAGTACTGATCGCTGAATCCTCTGCTCGAGCGCTTGGCGAGCGCGGTCCAACCATCGACTTTCATCTGGAGAGGGAATCGGGGGACTCGAACAGGGAAGGAGACGCCGCTTCGTGAGCCGAGTGCATCGGCGAAGGTGATGTCGCGCCAGAGAAGCTTCGATTCGACGCCGGCCATCGCCCCGATGGAATCGTCCGGCACCAGCACGCGCTTCTGGGCCGGAAGCTCCGACACTGCGAAGCAGGTCAGCGCGAGCGCGAGTCGCGCACCGTGTAGCATCCTCACGGCGCTAGTCTCCGCCGTTGCACTTCGGGCAATCGGTTTAGCAGCGCATCGAGAAACCGCTCTTCGACCTTGTGAAAACCGTCCTCGGTGGGATGGATCTCATTCATCCAGTCGATGCCGGGACGGAGAGTTCCACGCAAGTCGATGTGGATCACCGCATCCGGATGGGCGGTTTGCAACGCGGCGAGGATCTGATTCACGTCGTCGATGAGCACGCTCAGAATCGCCGTTTGGATGCGCTGGTCGAGAATCCCGCGATCGCGCATCGACGGAAGGATCCATGGCCCAGCAGGTCGGAATCCATCGTAGAGACATTTCTCGCCGGATGCTGTCAGGTAGTCGTACCCGTGTACGACGATCGGTGCGTAGCCGCTCAACGCGGATATGACGCGAACGAAATCCCGGCGCAGCTCTGTCTTCTTCTCGTCCCAGGCGAGCTGGTTCACGTGCTCGGCGGGGGTCTTCGCCGGGTCGAACGGCGTCAGCGCGCGCCAGATCCAGCGCAGCTGCGGCTTTTCGGGGATATCGGTGAAGAGATCGTTGCCGCCCGCACTGAGCAGGATCGCGTCCGGTTTCTCCTTCTCCGCGGTGGTGGCGATCCGAGCGAGATTTCCTTCGTCGGCGATATTCGCGAGCGTGTCGCCCGATTTCTCGAATCGCTTGATGCCCCAGAATCCCTCGCCATCCAGGAAGTCGATGATGTTCGGGTGGGGAGGGTAGTCGAACCAGGAATCCCCTTCGGAGATGAGCCGTCGCAGGCCGGCGCGCTTGCAGCTCGCGTATCGGCGGTCGCGCTCAACGGGATCCCATGGCTCACCGGGCATTGAACACCCCCCAGGTACTTGTCTCCTCCCAATACCAGAAAAATCTCCCGGTACCGCAATGCTGATTTCATATCAGGCGGATGCCTCTTCCATATCAGGGCAGAACAAACTATTGACCTGCGCTTCAAACACCCCATCGTTGGCGCAGGTGATGGTAGACCGACCCTCGCAGGGCTATGCCGGGAGGCAATCATGTTCGTCGCAGTGGAGCACACCATTCAGGACCCGGAAGCGTTCTGGGCAAAGGCAGGAGAGATCGTCCCGAACCTTCCAGCGAGCGTGAAGTTGCATCAATGCTTTCCAAACAAGAGCGGCACGCGTGGCATCTGCATATGGGAAGGCGAATCGGTGAGAGCGGTTCAGATCTACCTGGACGGACAAGTCGGTCACGTCAGCTCGAACGACTACTTCGAGGTGGAGAACAAGGACTCGATCGCACTGCCGACAGCCATTGTTCCTTCGGTGGGAACGAGCAAATTTTCCCAGGACACGATTGGAAGGAGACCACCGGAAACGTCAGCTCCTCCGGCCTAAGCGATGAGAGGAAAGAGCCCGGCAGGGCTGCCGGGCTCTTTTTGTTGTATCTGCTTAGCCGTTACGATCGCAGAGCCGCCGCAAGGCCATCGCGTCTGCCTTCCGCGTCGTGTCGGACAATGTCATCGAGAGGCTTCTGAAGCCTGATATACCAGTTTCGGAATCCCCAGGCCGCCAGCAGAGTGCCGGCGAAAGCCAACGCGAACCCAGCCCACGCAAAAAACCCGAAAAACTGTTTCTCCGTTTCCGCGACACGCTCGGCCGCTGCAACGCTGTGCGTCTCGAGTGAGTCAAGCACCACCTTCGCAGAGTCTGCCATCGCTTCGGCGTGCCTGAAGGCGTCCGGTGCGGGCGCATCCGGTATGACAGTCGTTTGGCGGGGTGACGCCTGCAAGTTTGGATGGGGCACTGGACGGTTTTCGACTTGGGCGAGACGGTTTTCGAGTCGAGCAAGGCTTTCTCTCTCCCTGGCGAGGTCTGTCGTCGCTTCTGCTTGGCGTCGTTCGAGTTCCTGAAGGTTCGCGCGCCCCATTAGATCTATCGCGTTGGAAAATTGATTGAACGCTTGCGTGTGGCGCGCGGCTCTGGATTCATATTGGGCGAGTAAGGCCAACTCGACTTCCATTGCGCGATACCTCACAAAGGCGGGGACCGCAAATCCAACCAGAAGCATGAGAACGCCGCTCAACGAGACGAATTTGTAGAGATTGTCAGTTGGTATCTGAGGAATCTCTGGAATCCCAGGAATAGCCATTTAGCAGCTCCTCAGAACGCGTACGTGCCACGTCAAATCACTCTCATTCGTCACTGCCGTGGAATGCACGATCTCCGCGACTGACTCGAGCGCAGTCCAGATCGATCCCTGCCAGCGGTTCTGGCACATCGACACGATCATCACACCGTCGGGTGTCAACGCGCTCATGTAGCGGCGCAGCACTTCCTCTGGCCTCGGCGCGTAGTAGATCGACTCGTTGAAGACGATCACGTCGTACCGGCTCGGCGGAACAAACTTCTCGAAGTCCACACGCTCGAATTGCGCACCGCCGGTCGCGGCAACCTGTGCTCGCTGAATAGCCTCAGCGGAAAAATCGACGCCCAGGTAACTCTTGAACGGATACCGGTGGAGCAGCTCGAACAGTCGACCATGTCCGCAGCCGACATCGAGTATGGCCGGGTTAGCGCAGAAGTGCTGCACATAGCCGACGATGACCATGTAATGCGCGATCTCGGAGGCAGAGTCCAGATACTCCCAAACTCCGACGCGATATTGTTCTTCCCACAGCGCTCGTGGCTCTGGCAAACCGCGGCCTCTCAACCCCGCCAACGCGAACTTCGTCGTATGCACCATTTGAGCGACGGATTCCAGGAAGCCACTACCAAATGACCGGCGCTCGGGTTCAGCAGTGTTTGTCATGGTTTACTTAGTCGCTTCGATGCGCGCGCGAAGCTGCGCGATCCAGTTCGCCGTCACAACGAGCTGCACTCTGCTGTCGCCTTCACCGAGCATCACGACATGCGTGCCGTCGGGACTGATATCGTAGACGCCGCCTTCCCCTAGTGCTCCGATCCGCTGCGGTTGGTCGACGGTGATTCCTCTCGGAGCAGCCCTGACACGAGCGGCGAACAAGGAGCCGCGACCAAGCGCGGACTCCACCTGCCGGTAGTAGACTCGGCTCCCATCGCGGGACCATCGGGGAGTGTCTCCGCCTGCCGGCGATACTTGTACTGGTGAGCCGGCACCTCGGAAGGGCCGCAAATATACCTTGGGTTTCCCGTCTTCATTCGCTATGTACGCGAGCCATCGTCCATCCGGCGATACCCGGCCATCACATCCAAACCCGAACGGTCCGGCAATCCGCTGCGGTTTTCTTTCGCCGGCAAGAGGCAGATAGAACAGGTCAGAGTTCCCAAGAAGGTCGCTGACCTTGCAGAAAACAACACCTTGGCCATCGGGCGTGACGTTGGGGTTGCGCACAACCTGCCCGTCGGGCAATTCGAGAATCTTCTCGGCCGGTTGGCTCCCGTCTGCGAGCTGCGACCAGATGGTAGGCTTCTTCTCATACCAAGTGGTGAACACGACACGCCGTCCGTCCGGAGTCCATTCAGGGGCGACGACGTTGCCGAGCGATGTGAGTGGCGTGAAGGTTCGCGTGGCTACATCGAGTGTCCAGATGTCGGAGACCGTCGTATCGCCGCGCAGTGAGATGACGGTTACCGCAACTCGCCGCCCGTCAGGCGAAAAGCGCGGGCCGCCGCTCCACGGTGAGAGATGATCCCGATCCTCGGACGTGAGGGCCACAGTCTGATTCCCGGCTAGGTCGACCGAGACGAGGTGCTGGGTTGGCCGGCCTCGCGTGTAGACCAGAGTTCCATTCGATGACAGAGCGGCAACCGAGTGAGGGCTATCGCCGAGGAGTCCGCGATTGTCGGCGCCGACGCCTTCCATCACGCGTATGGGGTCGCCGGTAATTCGACGGTTGCCGGCATCGAAGGGAACAACCATGATCGCGCCGCTGTGGCTGACGTAGACAATTCGTCCGTCGACTATTCCGATCGGCTGACGCGCGAGTAGGGTCGTCGTGGCGAACTTACCGCTCTCTAGCGATCCGATCGCGAGAAAGTCGTCTTCTGTAAACGCCCACCCCCAATCCTCGAAGAGCAGCGTTTTGCCATCCGGTCCAACGAACGGCATGCCGTGAGATCCGAGCCGGGCTGCTGGTTTCGTAAGGGCGCGCACTGCACCGCTCGAGGTCGCGAGAAGGGCGAGCCCATTCTGGGCGGGGGACGCGCCTCCCACCACGATGGTTTGCGGGTTCGCCCAGGTCAGGGAGCCGAAGTACTTCAAGCCGCTCGCGATCGTGACCATCGAGCTTCCGTCAACCTGGGCCTTCCGCAAAGCGCCGCCGGTCATCGAGAAGGTCAGCCAGCTACCGTCGGGAGAGAAGGCCACATCCATCGCCCCGTTTGTGCCGGGGAGGAGGCGCGGCTCGAGGTCTTCGACCCGCCGCACGTAGACATGCGAGCTGGAATCAGATTGAGCGACAAAAGCCACAGTCCTTCCGTCTGGTGAGATCGCTACGCTTCCGACTCGCTCGCGAACGCCATGCGACATGGGCAGGTCGACGAAAAAGCTCGCCACCGAAGCGTTGCCGCCCCTTTCCGTCGTCTTCCGCCAGGACGCAATGCCCGCGACGACGGCGAGCGCGCCTGCAACCACGCACGCCCCGACGATCATCAACTTTCGCCGCCTTGTTGCTGGCGTCGCAGCAATCCGGGGAACACCCTCCGGAACGGAAGTCGGGTAAGGTGTTGCGACTCCCTTTCCCTGCAGCGCCGCTCCGAACTCGCGCGCCGTGTGGAACCTGTCGGCGGGGAGCTTGGCGAGAGCGCGATTCACTGCTGCTTCCACGTGAGCTGGAACGGTTTCACGCGAAAGCCGCATGCTCCGCGGGCGATCCATCACTACTTTCGCGATCGTGGCCTGAGTCGTCCTGCCGGTGTGCGGAGGCTCGCCGGTCAGCATCTCGTAGGTGATGACGCCGAGCGAGTAGATGTCGCTGCGGCCGTCCACTGTGCGGTCGCCTGTGGCCTGCTCGGGTGACATGTATTGCGGAGTGCCGAGTGAGATTCCGGTTTGTGTGATGCGTTGGTCGGATGCCTTGCTGATCGCGAGCGCGATGCCGAAGTCGGCAACGAGCGGCTGCTCCTCGTGCAGGAGAATATTCTCGGGCTTGAGATCCCGATGGATTA
>JANMWS010000117.1:0-5198 GCA_031394125.1 Gemmatimonadales bacterium | reverse complement strand
TCCGTGTGAAAGGTGAGGCATTGCCGATGCCTCGAACAGACCGAGAGCGGGAACTGCCTCTTCGATTTCCAACCATGTTCCGGTCACGGGAACTCGCATGCACCATCCGCAAATCGTGAGCAGCGCGTCCGATCGAGGGGTCACCTGATGTAAGTACGACAAGCACAAGCGCGAACGCGACACCAATAGTGTAGTGGGCAATCCAGCCGACCGTGCACTCAAAGGGTTTCTGTGACGCGGCTGTGATATTCGCATGCCTAAGAGTGCCCCCCGGCATGTGGCGAAGCCAGCGTCCGAGCAAACAGTTGTTGAGCGATGGAATGCGGAACGCATGCTTCAGGAACAGATTCCAAAGGTCCATGATCAGAGTTGCGCCAATACCGATGGCAATTGCACCAGCGATGTAGTGCTTGTCTGCTGCAACGTTCATTAGGCCGCGGCGCCAGGGCTTCCGTAGCGATTGCTTCGGATAGGGGAGAATTGCGATGAGGGGCGGCCGCCTTGTGACTCTGTCAGGAGGTGGAGACGGCTCCGCCCGCCCGCTCGGGATCGTGCTGCACCTTTCCGGCTCGGCTACGGAGCACGAGATACAGCAGGATGGACGCAACCGCGCCCAATGTGTCCATCAGCATGTCCTTCTGTGCATCCCAGATGTCACCCTGGCTGCCCAAAAAGTCCGCCCCCGCCTCCGCGTTGCCGCCATACGCCGCATACACCCACTCGATCAGCTCGTATGACATCGCGACGAAGCTGATCGCGAAGATGGCGAATAGAGATGCCATCGCCACGCTCATCCGCTTCCTGATAATCAGGTATTCGGCGATGCCGAACGCGTAGAATCCCACGGTGAAGTGACCGATCCGGTCGTACATATTCCGCTCGAACCCGAAGGCGCGGCTGAACCAGTCGAACGGCACCCGCTCGAATGTGTAATGCCCTCCGATCGTGTGCCAATACGGAAGGATCGACATCAGAATGTAGGCAAGGGCGGAGAACCTCACGCCGCGCATGTACAGAACGACGAGGGCGACCACGACCACGACAATGGGGATGTTCTCCGCCCACCATACGGCACGGTCATACGGAGCGATCGCGCCCCAGATGAAGAGAACCACGTAGGCGGCGAGCAGGATGTGCGGAATGCGATCGCTCAATTGTTTCATTCGCTGGGAGAAATAATGGAGGCGCCTCTGGAAGCTGCCTAACGCCTTAGTTCAGCTGCAAGCACGCTACCACCATTGCGTCGAAGCCGCAGGTCACCGGCCAAGGAGGAGGGCATCGGCCTGCTCGATGTTCTCGGCCGCGTGACGATGCAACTCTTCGTCCGGGATTATTGCACGATGATCGCAGCACCCGTCCAATGTGACGTTGATGGAATACCGGAGGGGTCGGATTACGTGAGAGTCCCTAACTCAGACTTCCAGCGGCTCGACGCGAACCGCGGTCCCGTAGCACAATACCTCGGTCACGCCTTTCATCAACTCGTTCGCGTCATAGCGGATGCCGATCACTGCGTCGGCCCCCGCCTTATGCGCCTGAACCAACATGGTGTCGAAAGCCTGCTTGCGCGTTCGTTCAGCGAGTTCCGTAAAGAGCGAGATATTGCCGCCGAGCAGCGTCTGCAAGCCGGCGCCGAGGGTGCCGAAAACCGATCGGGACCGGACGACAACACCGCGTACCACGCCCAGATTGTCCACAATTCGGAATCCAGCAACGTCGAAGCCGGTCGTTGTCATGTTGGCGGGAATGTCTGCTGCCTGCGAATGGATAATAGAAGACATGGGTCAGATTACGCGGTGAGTGACCAGTTAATTTACGCCTTGCGTACCGGGTAGCGCAGGTGTGTAACGCCGACGCCCGGGATCACAGTCGGGTTGCCAAGGACGGCTGGCGTGCCGGCGAGGTGGTCGAAGAGCCGAACTCCGGAGCCAAGAAGAACCGCCGCGATGTCGACGTGGATTTCGTCGAGGAGGCCAGCGTTCAGCAACTGCTGGATGGTGTCAGCACCGTGGACCCCAACGGATTTCCCGGCGGCGGCGGCTTTGGCTTGGTTCACGGCGCTTTCGATGCCGTCGGTCACGAAATGTACGGTGGAGTTGGGTCGCGGCCATCCGGCGGGGATGTGGTGGGTAAATACGAATGCCGGTCCCCAGGCGTGATTTCCGCCCCAGCCGTGGGCGACCTCGAAAGTGCGTCGACCGGTGAGCGCGGCACCAAGTTCGGACCAGAGACTGCGAAGGTGCACGGCGCTCGGCCCGGACACCTTGAACGTCATGGAGTCCGACCCTCCGGTGTGGAATTCGACGTCTCCCGAGGTCATGTACCAGTCGAACACTTCGGCCACGCCATCGTTGAGGTCGGCGACGTAGCCGTCGAGCGACATGGACATGATTGCGACAACCTTTGACATCCGCGTTCTTTTTTAGGGTTGGAGACTGCGTTCAGGGGAAGAGTACTATGAAGATCGACACTGCGATGCATTCGAGGCGCCTAACGCCTTGAGCTCAGCTGCGGGCGAATATATTAGGCGAGCGAAGCGAGCAATCTTCTATTCACTGACGATGTCGCGTCGTCGAACTATCCGGTCTTCAAAGGCCCGGCGACCTTGTAAGTATTGAGGATGATGCCAGACGGCATTGCTTTCGTGCTGACGAGCTCGAATGAGCGTGGCGGGGTTCCCTCCGCAAAGAAGCGCTTCCCCGTGCCCAAAAGGACCGGATAGACGAGCAGCAGGACTTCATCCGCAAGCCCATGTTCGAGCAGCGTCGATGTCAGCGTGGAGCTACCCGAGAGGATAAGGTCCCGGCCGTCCTGCGACTTGATGCGGCGAATGCCCTCGACGATGTCCGGTCCAAGGGCCTCGAACGGGCCCCATTCAAGACTTTCCGGACGGTGGGTCGCGATAAATTTTGTTGCCGCATTGAGCCTGTCCGCCATCGGACTGCTCGGCGCCTTTGGCCAGAAGCCTGACCAGGCATCGTAGGTGCGACGGCCAAGCAGCAGATCGAAGCGCTCGCCATGCGCGGCCATGACTGCGTCCCGGCCAGCGGCGGTCCGATAGGGCGCGGTCCAGTCGCCGTAGGGGAAGTCGCCGTCTTCGCCGGAGACCTGGATCACGCCGTCCAGCGAGATGTGTTCGATAATTTTGAGCTTTCTCATTTGAGTCTCCGTGTTCTGGGGTGTCAACACCCAGGTCTCGACACACGCGCCATTGGTCGTTGATACGAATACTGTACTGGCCACTCCGCCGACCTTTGAGTTTTTCCAAGCGGTTGCCAGAAGGGACTCGTAGATCTGTACTGCCTCCGGAGGCCGAAGGCCGGAGGGGTCGGCTTGAGCGATTTGTTAGACGCTCTCAAACGGCAACTAGCCACCGCAAGTACGCACCCCTATCAGGCCTGTACCTGTCACATGTGCTCATCGGGAAGTCTGCTGCCCGAGCTCTTGGGCAAGCCCGATGAGAATTCCTTCGGGGCCCCGGATGTAGCAGAGCCGATACGTGTCTTCGTACTGGACCACTTCGCCGACGAGCTCCGCGCCTCGTTTGCCGAGCCGGGCGAGCGTATCGTCGATGTCCTCCACGGTGAACATGACGCGTAGGTAACCGAGAGCGTTCACCGGGGCGCTGCGGTGATCGGCGACCACAGGCGGCGCGAGGAATCGGGACATCTCGAGCCGGCTGTGACCGTCCGGCGTACGCATCATGGCAATCTCGACGCGCATGTCGCGCAATCCAGTGACGCCATCTGCCCAGTCTCCTTCGATTGGGGCGCGCCCCTCGAGCTCGAGGCCAAGTTCGGTGAAGAACTCAATGGCGGCGTCGATGTCTTCTACCACGATGCCGACGTTGTCCATACGCTTGACCGTCATGATGTCTCCTTGGCGTCTAACGTATCAAGGATAAGCTGCGAGGCGCGACGAAATCAACGAATGCACGAGTGCCCTGCGCGCCTCGTCAGCTTCATCCGATTGTTAGGCCGACCCTAACGCGCACCACCCGTCAGCGTGCTTTTCGTATATGCAAGAATTGCTTGGTCTCCGATTAGGCACAGTAATGGCTCGGCAACATCAGATTCAACGAGGCCGGCGCTGCTCACCCATCGAAGGGACGCCTTCGCAAGGTCGGGCCGGCGTGTGATGAGACAGACTGTCGTTGTGTGCCTGGTTACCACGCTGGATCTCGGCCGCCGTCAGCGGATAGCCGTACTCCTTCCGGATCTGATCTGTGATGATCGCCAAGTTGGGCGTCATGCTGTGACAATCGGTTGCCATCTTGGTAAAGTCCCGCATCGCCTGAATTCCAAACACCTGCGGTTGCCCCACGTTCAACAGGTACCGGTCGAGGGCAGCGGCGCTCAACCACCGCCCCGTACCGCTCCCCTTGAAACCGGCGATGGTGGCCAGCACATGGGCGAGCAGAAAATCTTCAGGAGTGTCCCCGTGCTGGAGGAGCAGCGCGCCGTTGACGTAGTCCTTCGCAGTAACTAGCCCTCCGGCTCGAATCAACCGGCGGACGAACTCTCGGCGTGCCGCGCCCGCGCTGACCCACGCCCGCAGATCCTGTTCCCGCCCTCCGCCTTTGACAAGCGCTCGCGCTTCGAGTTGATCTGCTTGAACCAGTGAAGCCAGTTCCCGGTTGGTGCTGTCCGTTGGCTCCTGCGCCCGAGCAATGGCGGGCCCAAGCGATGCCAGCGTCAATACGATAAGAACACGTTGGACGAAGTTAGTAGCCACGAAAAGTCCTCCCGACTTCGACGGTATTCATGTTGGACCGCTTTGTGTCCGACCGCCCTTCATGATACACGAGGGAGGCGCGTCAATTTCTCGTGCGGCCTAACGCCTCAAGCTAAGCTGCAAGCGACCACAATAAATTGCGAGCGAAGCGAGCGTCATTTGCTCGCGTCAGCTTCAGCGAGTGTTAGGCCGCTACTGGTACAGTCCGGGTACATAGGTAACAGAATAGTCCGAGAACATAGGTAACACTCCTTCTAAACTGCATAGCCAAGCCTTGTTCTGCGAGGATGGCGATGCCTTGGTTGGAGACCGTACCTGTGGACGAGCGAATTCGATTTGTTGGCGACGCACTGAGTGATCGATTCACGATGTCGGAGCTGTGCGCGCGCTACGGTGTGAGTCGGCGGGTCGGTTACAAGTGGCTCGCTCGATACGAGGAGGAAGGACGACGTGGCCTCAGAGAC
>JANMWS010000029.1:0-7103 GCA_031394125.1 Gemmatimonadales bacterium | reverse complement strand
GCCTCGAGCTGTCTGAAGAGCGCTGGGATGGGGATCCTTCCCTCGCCGACAATGCACTGGCTCTCTTTAACCATGAGGTCGCGTAGATCCTTTGCATGCATGTCCAAAAGGCGCGGCCCCGCGTCCGCGGCCGCACGCACTGGGTCGGTGCCTGTGCGAACCGTGTGGCCGATGTCCATGCACAATCCGATGCGCGGGTCCATCCCCTTCACCGCCTTGAGCACGTCGTAGGGCGAGGGGAAGTCCTGATCCTCCGGGCCGTGATTGTGGATTGCGAGCTTGATGTCGTAGTGCTTGACGAACTTCTCGATGCGGGGCAGCACGGCTGGCTTGGATGTTCCGACTATCACCGGCATCCCCGCGGCCTTCGCATAATCGAAGTACTTTCGTACGCCGTCGTCGGTGTCAGTCTCGAAGGTGATCATACCGCCACCGACGATCTGGAGTCCGGCAGCCTCGATCTCCCGCCGGGCGGCGGCGATCTCAGCGGGTGTAGCCTCATATGGAAGGTGAACTGATTTGAGATTGATGTACGGCGTGCCGAGCGCCTTCGTCATCTCAATCGCCTGCTGGCGCGAGAAATTGCGCAAAGAGTAGCTGGCGACGCCCAGCTTCAGGCCGTTGTACGCCGTGGCCGAGTCCGGGACGTTAAGCGGTGTCTGGGCGCCGATTTTATTCGCGGCGGCAAACTCCGTCAGCGCCGCCCCAGCGGCGCTGAGGGCCGCGAGTTTGAGAAAGCTCCGGCGCGGCACATCCATATTGGACATCGCTCTCCTCAGCGGTTCAGGTGAACCGATAAGCACTCTTGGCAAGATCGTACGCCAGGGCCTTTGCCATCTCGCTCGCTTCACCAATGCCGATCACGTGGCGCGCGACGAGACCGCCAAGATAGTTCGCGTCTACGCGCCGAGCGAGATCGTGGCGAGCCGGGATCGAGCAGAACGCGCGCGTGTCGTCCGTGAATCCGGCGGTATTTGCTATCCCGGCGGTCTCGGTCGTGTGCCGGCGAAAGCGCGTCATCCCTTCGATCGAATCGTGGAACCACCACGGCGCACCAAGTACCAGCGCGGGATAGTGACCCGCGAGCGGCGCCAGCTCCCGGCTGTAAGTCGACTCGTCGAGGGTGAACACGATCAGCCTGAAGCGGGGGTCATTCCCATAGGCGTTGAGCAGCGGACGCAGGTTGCGCGTGAACTCGGTAGCCACTGGGATGTCGCCGCCGCGATCCGGTCCAAACCGACGATACACCAACTCGTTGTGGTTCCGCAGCGCACCCGCATGAAGCTGCATCACGAGCCCGTCGTCCACCGAGATGCGCGCCATTTCCATTAGAAGATGCGCCTCGAATCGAGCCTGGTCTTCCTCAGTCGCGGCGCCGCGGAATGCCTTGATGAACAATCCCTCTGCCTCAGCCTCCTCGAGCCGCTCGGTACGTGGCACCACGACCGCGTGGTCCGTTGCGGTCGCACCGATTGCTTTGAAGTCAGAGCGTCGCCGTACCAGCGCCTTTACGAAGTCCGAGTAATCTCCAATAGCCGCGCCGGCTACGCGCGCGAAGCGCTCCAGCTCCGCCGACCAGAGCGGCGATGCAATCCTGAAGAGTGCGTCCGGCCGGAAGGTCGGAATTACGCGGCCACCAAGATCCGTCGCGCGCAGCGCCTTGTGATGTTCGAGCGTATCGGTCGCCGCGTCTGTCGTCGCCAGCACCTCGATGTTGAAGCGCTTGAAGAGAGCACGCGGACGGAATTCAGGCGACAGCAACCGCTCCGCAATCGCGTCGTACACGCCAAGCGCGGATTTTGAGTCGAGGGCGCGCTCAACCCCGAACACTTCTCGCAGCTCGTACTCGAGCCAGGCGCGCGTCGGAGTAGCACGAAAGAGGTCCCAGTGGTCGGCGAACGTCTGCCAGATCCTGCGTGGATCCTTCTCCGCATCCGGAGGCGTTCCATCTATTGGAGCGACGCCGAGCGATTCAAGCGACACGCCCCGCGAATAAAGCATCCGCAGGATGTAGTGATCGGGTGTAACGATGAGTGATGTCGGGTCCGCGAACGCGTCGTTCGTGGCCAGGAGCCGCGCATCCACGTGCCCGTGGGGCGACACGATCGGCAGCGCGCGAGTCTCGTCGTACAGCGCGCGTGCGTGGCGGCGAACTACGGGGTCGGAATCGAAGTAGCGATCTTCGTGAAGCTCGGTCACACCACCGGCTTCCACCGGGGGTCGTACTCACGCGACCAGCGTCTGGCGGCCTCGTCGTCGCGGAGGATATGTCCGTTCTTCGGATTGGTGGTCAGCTTGCGACCAACCTGCTGCGAGATGGTTCCGAGGTGGCAAAGCATTCCTGTTTTCGCGCCGTCCTCGATCGGAGCCGAGAGCTTTGTGCCCGTCCGGACGGCGCTCACGAAGTTGTCGATGTGAAGCTGCGTGAGCCAATCGTCGCCGACAGTGTTGAGACTGTCACCCTTCGGGGCTGCTTTCACCTCTTTGACAATCTTGTTCTTGAGATCGTAAACGACGTAGCCGTCACGATCGACCACCACGCTGCCATTCGTGCCGAGTACAGCGGTGCCGCGAGAGCGCCCGTAAAGCTCGAGTCCGTTGCAGCTCTGTCCCTGCCAGATGATGCTCTTGCCCCCCTCGAATACAAACGTCGCTTCCTGTGTGTCGGGAAACTGCCAGTCGTCGGCGTAGTGGAAGCGGCCACCGGTCGAGTCGACGCTCGTCGGGTAGTCGACCCCGAGCAACCAGCGCGCTACGTCGATCTCGTGAGTTCCATTGTTGCAGATCTCACCGGTTCCCCAGTTGGTGAACCAATGCCAGTTGTAGTGGATGATGTTGTCGCGATAAGGAGTCCGCGGCGCGGGGCCCTGCCACAGCTCGTAGTCGAGATTGGCGGGAACCGGCACCACTTTGCCCTTCCCTATTCCCGTTCGCGTATTGGCGTACCAGGCGCGCGCGAGGTACGGTGTGCCGATCTGACCTCCGCGCACCAGCTGTAGGGCTTCGATGAAGTGGGGGCCAGAGCGCGCCTGAGTGCCGAGCTGAACGTGGAGCTTGCCATGTTTGCGCGCGGCTGCGACGACCAGCTCGTCTTCGCGCGGATTGTGCCCACTCGGCTTTTCCAGGTAGACATGCTTGCCAGCGTCGAGCGCGAGAATCGTGGCAGGAGTGTGCCAGTGATCCGGCGTCGCTATGGAAATGGCATCGACGCTCTTGTCTTCCAGTATTCGCCGGAAATCGGTCACTGTCTTTGGCGGCGTCGCTTGAAGGGGCGACGTCGCGGTGAGCGCTTTGGCGAGGACGTTGGAATCCACGTCGCAGAGGTATGCGACGGTGGTGTTGGAACCGCGCGCGAAATCCTGGGCGTGGACCATTCCGCGTCCGTTCAGGCCCATGACCGCCACCGTCATTTTTTCCGCGGGGGATCCATCGAAGACAAACAGCGGTCCGAAGCTGCGCGAGGCGGTCAGCGCGCCGAGGCCGGCAACAGAAGTCTTCTTCAGAAAATCCCGGCGGTCCAACGATTCCTTTTTCATAGTTGCTCCCAAACGTTATAACGGCGGACCTCGATATCCGCAGTGCACTTCATAGGCGGCGTATCTTGATATCTCTGAAATACACTTCGTCGACGTGATTTTGCAGTACGATGTGGCCTGCGCGCTTCGTGGCGAAACCCTTGATGTCGCGGTATTTGCTCTTCGCGAGAAGCGAGTCCATGATCGGCGTGCCGAGCTCGAACTCGACGACCTTCCTTTCATTCAGCCAATGCTCCCCGTGATTTCCGCGAAAGACCAGGCGGGAGCTATTCCATTCACCCACGGGCTTGAGCGTCTTGTTCGCATTCGGCGGGATCAGGTCGTAGAGCGCGCCTGCGCGGTGCGACGGCACCTTGTTGTCTTCGTGGAGACTGTCGTCGAGCATTTGATACTCGAAGCCGAGCGCCGCGTGGTTGGGGGCGTTCGCCATCGAGATCTCTTCCGACACGTTGTACTTCACCCCGCTGTTGCCGGCGCGGCTGATCCTCCATTCCCAGGTCAGCTCGAAGTCACGGTACGTGTCTCTCGTGATGAGATCACCGCCGGCGGCGGGCTGTCCGTCGGGTAGTCGCGGGACGTCGCCGTCGGCGAGTTTTCTAATCGTGCCGTTCTCGATCTTCCAGTGTGCAGTAGGCACGGTGTCGTAGCCGAGGCCGCGCCACCCGTCGAACGTCCTGCCGTCAAATAGAAGACGCCAGCCGTCATTTCGTTCCGCGGCTGACAAAGCGTTCGCCGCGACCGGGCCATCAGTTTGCACCTGGACCTGAGGCGCGCACCCGACTGCCATGATCGCGCAGGAGAGCCCAATTCTACAATAAATCGTCATGTTCGCTCGGTTGCGAGACGCGCGGGCTCGAGCCGCGGCGCGAGAAGGTGTATAATCGCCCACGCCGTGACGTACGCAAGACCGCAGACGACGAAGATCGGCGCATAGTTGCTCCCGTTCGCCTGGAGAACGCGCCCGGTGACTCGTTGAAACACCACACCGCCCATCGCGCCCGCGAAGGCGCCGATGCCGACGACGGATCCCACGGCGGACGTGGGAAACATGTCGCTTGCCAGAGTATAGACATTCGCCGACCACGCCTGATGGGCGGCGGCGGCCACGCCGACTATGAGCACGGCCGCCCACATGCTCGGCGCACGTGACACGAGCGTCGTCGGCACGATGAGCAACGCCATGGCGAGCATCGTCGTCTTCCGCGCCCGATTTACCGACCAGCCACGTTCGATCAATGCGCTCGACGTCCAGCCACCGCCGACGGAGCCCACGTCAGCGATGAGATAGACGACGATTATTGGCGCGGCTACCTGGGCGAGCTTCACACCGTACTTGGCGTCCAGAAATTTCGGCAGCCAATAGAGGTAGAACCACCAAACGGGGTCTGCCATCAGCTTTCCGACGATAAACGCCCAGGTCTGGCGGTGCCCGAAGAGGCTCACCCACGGCACTCTCGGTTCGGCGACCGAGGTGTCAGTGATTGGAGGGTTTCGAAACAGCGGAATCCAGAGTGCGAGCCACAACAGACCAAGGCCCCCGGTGGCGACGAATGCCCATTGCCATCCCCAGCGGAGCGCAATCCATGGAACCAAGAGCGGGGTGAGGATTGCACCGGTATTGGTCCCGGCGTTGAAGATGCCTGTCGCCAGCGCGCGCTCCCTCTGCGGGAACCACTCGGCGACTGCCTTGATCGATCCTGGGAAGATTGCAGACTCGCTGACACCGAGCATTGCGCGGGCGATTGAGAAACCAGCTGCAGTCCTGGCGAATGCGTGACCGATCGCGGCGACACTCCAGGCAACGACCGCGGTCGCCAACCCTCGACGCACGCCGATCCAGTCGATCACCCGACCGGCGACAAGGAAGCCGAACGCGTACGCGAAGCTGAACCACGAAACGATATCGCCATAATCCGCCTCGGTCCAATGGAGCTCGCGCTGGAGCGTCGGCGCGAGGATCCCCAATACCTGGCGGTCGACGTAGTTGATCGTCGTCGCGACGAAGAGCAAAGCGCAAATCGTCCACCTGTACGAGCTCGGGCTTGCTACATCGCTCCTACTGTCCACGGGTGATTCCTTCCCAGAGCCCGTGAAGGTACATCGCACCCAGTGCACGGTCGTGAAGGCCATACCCAGGTTGTCCGGTTTCGCCCCAGATCATGCGCCCGTGATCGGACCGTATCGGTCCCGCGAAGCCGGTGTCGTGCAGCGCGCCGAGCACCGCCCGCATATCGACGTCGCCGAACTCCGAGGGATGGGCGCTCTCTTGAAAGGACCGCTTGCCCGTGCGCTTGATGTTGCGGCAGTGCGCAAAATGTATGCGGCCCTTCGCCCCGAGGCAGCGAACAATAGCTGCAAGATCATTCTCAGGGTTGGCGGCGAGCGATCCCGCGCAAAACGTGATGCCGTTCGCGGAGTCGTCGACAATCGTCGTCACGCGCTCGAGGGCCGCGCCATCGGTGATAATGCGTGGCAGTCCAAAGATCGACCACGGCGGATCGTCCGGATGGAGCGCCATCCGCACTCCGGACGATGCGGCGACGGGAACGACGCGCTCGAGAAAATACGCGAGGTTCTCCCAGAGCCTGCTCTCGTCCACCGACTCATATGCATCGAGAAGCTTCTTTAATTCGTCAGCGGTGTATGCGGTCGCCCAGCCAGGAAGGTCGGCCGTGCCGCGCAAGAGATCGATCTTTGCGAGCGCCGAATCCTCGTACGCAAGCGCGGTTGAGCCGTCCTCGAGTCGGCGCGCGAGCTCGGTGCGCGTCCAGTCGAACACGGGCATGAAGTTGTAACACAGCACCGGTACGCCTGCGCGTCCCATGTTGCGGACGCTCTCGCAATAGTTGTCGATGAGCCTGTCGCGGGTCGGGCGGCCGAGCTTGATGTCTTCGTGCACGGGAATGCTCTCGATAACCGCGAGCGACATTTCGTGCCGCTCCACCTCTTCGCGCATTGCCGTGATCCGATCCAGCGGCCAAGGCTCGCCAACAGCAATGTCGAAAAGCGCGCCGACGATCCCGTGGATCGCTGGAATCTGTCGGATGTACGCGAGCGAGATCGGGTCGCGCGGACCGAACCATCGAAAGGTTATCACCGCGAGCGCGCCTGTCGCACCGCCGCCAGGAATCGGGTGGCGAGCACCCCGATGGCCGCGTAGTCGCGGCGAGCGAGCGCGTCCTTCGAGATCATCTCACTGCCGACACCGACGGCGGCGGCACCCGCGTCGAACATCTCGCGGACGTTGTCGAGCGTCACGCCGCCCGTGGGAACGAGCGGAATCTCCGGAAACGGTCCACGCAGCGCGCGAAGATATGACGCCCCACCCATGTTCTGCGCGGGGAACACTTTCACCATGTCGCCCCCCAACCGGAATGCCTCGAGCACTTCGGTGGGGGTGAGTGCCCCTGGCAGTACGGCAACCTCCGCGCGACGCCCCGCATCGATCACCTCCGGGACGAGACAGGGAGTGACGATGAACTCCGCGCCGGCATCCGCGGCGCGCCTGGCCGTGTCGGCGTCCGTCACAGTGCCCGCGCCAACCAGCACCTTGTCGCCGAAGTGCTT